>CALMMH010000629.1 GCA_937868145.1 uncultured Phycisphaerales bacterium | reverse complement strand
GTGGACGCCACGCCGGTTGCGCCCGAGCATCTTCAGCCTGGCATGGCGGTTTTCGACACGGTTTACAACCCCGCCGAGACGCTCCTGCTGAAGCAGGCGAACGAAAGAGGCGCAAGAACCATCGACGGCGTCGCCATGTTCGTCAACCAGGCCGCCGCCCAATTCCGCCTCTTCACCGACCAACCTGCCAACACAGATCTCATGCGAAGGGTGGTCTTGGATAGTCTTCGATGTTGACGATGCGCTATTGTCGACGGATAAAGGCGCGTTTGATTTGGCCCGTGCGGCGTTTTCGGAGAAGGATGTGTTTTCGAGTCTGGAGGAGGTGCCGGATTCGTATCGGTGCGACTGGACGGATGGATGATGCGAGGGTTGTGTCCGTCAAGAGGAGGGGGTATACTGAATCAAGACAAGACACACCTATGACAGGGATCGACGCTTATGGTGGCGATAAATCAAATCGAGGAGTTCGGACGGAGAGTCGGCGAGGAGTTCGGCGCCGAGCGTGTGATTCTGTTCGGGTCCTACGCGAGAGGCAACGCGAATCCGGATTCTGATGTTGACATCCTGGTGATCGGTCCCTTCGAAGGCCGGAGTGTGGACAAATCGGTCGAAATCCGGATGAAGTTGCGGCCGGGTTTCCCGATGGACCTGTTGGTGCGGACTCCCCAGAAGGTGCGAGAGCGGGTGGAAATGGGCGACGCATTCATGCGAGAGATCCTCGACCAGGGTGTGGTGCTGTATGAAGCCAACAACCGGTGAGTGGATCGCCAAGGCCGAGGGGGATTTCGCCGTGATGGAGCGGGAGAGCCAGGTGGTGGTTTGCCCGAACTACGACGCAGTCTGCTTCCATGCTCAACAGTGTGCCGAGAAGTACCTCAAGGCTCGATTGTGCGAGGCCGAGGCGGTATTCGGCAAGACTCACGATCTTGTAGCGTTGCTCGATATGGTGCTCCCTCTGGAGCCCGACTGGGAGGAATCGCGTGAGGATCTTGGATATCTGTCGGATTTCGCCGTGAATTTTCGGTATCCAGGCGACACTGCGGATAAAAATGCCGCAGAAGAGTCACAGAGACGATGCCGGGCCTTCCGGGCCGTGGTCAGGCGGGCTCTCGGTCTTTCTTTGTAGCAGCCTGAATTGGTCCCTCCAAACATGGGAGCCGCGAGCGACGCCCATTCCTCGGCCACTACGCAAATTCCGGAGGTGGATTGTGGTGGGCGGGGGGATTCTGTACAATCATGCCGTGCTGGAAACACCAATCTGATTCCTTTTTAAGGGGAGACTGCTATGAGTCACATGCGTTGGCTTTGTCTTGCGTGCGTTGGACTGTTCGTCGTGGGTCTGATCGGGACGCCGGGGTTCGGGGCTTCGGCCGCGGAGGAATTGACCAAGCGGCTGCCGGACGGGGTGATCGGCTTTGTCGCCACCAGCGGGTGCGACACCGTGAAAGCGGATTTCCAGAAGACCGCCCTCGGCCGGATCTGCAACGATCCCGGCGTGCGGAAGTTCTACGAGGCGATCAAGACCGAATTGGTGAACAAGGCCTCCGGGGGATCGGACGACCCGAATGTCTCTCAGCAGGTCAACGAGGTCATCAAGTACGTTCAGATGGCCATCAGCCGGCCCATTCTCCTTGGCATTTCCCAAGTGCCTGTCAAGGAGGGCCCCCCCATCGGCGGCTTCGCGATCCTTGACGCGGGCGACCGCAAGGCCGAGTTCGTCGCCGTCGTGGGCAAGCTGGAGACGATGATCGGCCAGGAGATCGTCGATTCCGAGGTCGGCTCCCTCAAAATGCGTCAGTTCAAGGAGAACGAAGAGTTCCCGTTGTACTGGGGCTGGGTCGGGAGCCATTTCGTCATCGCGGTCAACGACGCTCAGGGAGCGGCCGCGAAATATGTGTCCCAGCCGCGTGCGGCCGCGCCGGCCTATCTGGGCAAAGTGCCTGCCAGCGTCGACGCGATGATTGTCCACGGCGATTACCAGAAGATCAGCAAGTTGATCGAGACCGTCGTTCGTGAGGAAGAGGGCGAAGAAGAGGCCGGCATGTTCACCACCGCGATCAAGGGCCTCGGCCTCAATGAGCTCAAGACGCTGACCGCCCGTGTGGGATTCGCCGGGACCGAGGTGGTCGCACAAGGCGTGCTCGAAATGCCCAAGCCCACGAGCGGCATCTTGGCCACCTGCAAACCGGTGGATCTGGCCTGGCTCCGCGCGGTCGACGCGCGGGCCGTCACCGCCAGCGCGTACAACTGGGATGTGGCCGGCCTGTACGACACGATCATGAACACCGTGAAGGGAGTGATGCCGGCGGATGAGTATTCGCAGATGCAGGAGATGATCGCCGGCATTGAATCCGAGCTGAATCTGCGGATTCGCGGCGATCTGCTGGGATCCTTGGCCGGGCCGACGGTTTCTTACGGATTGCCCATGGGCGTGATGCCCGAAGCGCCGATGGGCGGTTTCGTCATCCTGGCGAAGCTCCAGAACGCCGCGGCGTTCGAGAAGGCCATGACCGCTCTGGGCGAGTTCGCCGCAGGGAAGGCCGAAGGCATGTTGCAGATCGGCACGCAGACCCGTGACGACGGCCGGATTGTGCACGTATGGACCATCGCACCGCTGGCCATGGCGGGCATGGCGCCGAGCTGGTCGATCGTGAGCGACCACATGGTCCTGGGATCCAATGAGGCCCTGTGCGACCAGGGGACCGCACAACTCGTCTCGAAAGCGGCCGACGCCAAATCGCTGCTGGACACCGAGGGCTTCAAGAAGGTGGCCGGCCAGTTGCCCAAGGAGATCCTGGGCTTCACTTACACGGACTCTCAGGTCCAGTTCAACCAAATCATGATACAGGCCCGCCAGTTCTGGCCGATGGCGACGATGATGGCCTCGCAGCAAGGATTCAAGCTGCCGGCGATGTTGCCGTCTCTGACTCACATCGCCAAGGATATGGGGCCGTCGGTCAGCTACAGCTACTACAGCCCCGACGGGTTGTGCTCGTACGTTCGCGGGCCGGGCATCGAGGTGGCTCTGGTGAGCGTGGCCGGCGGCGCCGTGGGAGCCGGCGTTGCAATGCCTGCGATGGCCAAGGCTCGCGAGCAGGCGCGAGCGGTCGCCTCCATGAGCAATCTCAAGCAGATCGGCCTGGGCTTGCACATGTACGCGCAGGACAACGACGATAAGTTCCCCTCGGATCTGGAACAGGCCAAACGCTACTTCGGGAACGCCCAGGTTCTGGAGTCCCCGCGAAAACCCAGGGACTTCGAGGGACCCAGCTATATCTACATCGCCGATCAGAGTGTGGGAGCCGACCCCGGGAACATCGTGGCGTACGAGAATCCCGAATATGCATGGGATGACATCGTAGTTCTGTTCCTGGATGGTCATGTCGAGAAGATGACGTCGGACAGATTCCAGAGCGAGCTGGAGGCGACGTACGAGAAACTCGGTCGCCCGATGCCCGGCCAAGAGGAATCG
>CALMMH010000628.1 GCA_937868145.1 uncultured Phycisphaerales bacterium | reverse complement strand
CGAACCGGCTCGTCGGCGACGCACGAACGGAGGGCAGAGACTACTGTCGGACGAACATCGCCCGATCGCTAACCTGGCAGGTCCCGTGGAAGGACACGCCGCTGCTCGAATCCGGCCTGCTCGGTCCGGTCAGGCTGCTGACTGTCAAGGAACAGGACTGACGGTTCATTCGGCGTCGAAAGCCTGGGTGACTAGAGGCCAATTCCGCGGCGTGTTTGCGTTCACATCAGAATCATTGCGGAGAGAGCCCCGGTGTTCTGCACCGAGGCTCTCTCCTGTTTCGCTGTCGACAGAGGGCCGCGGGCGGCCCGGTCTGCCGTGTCCTACTTGAGCACGAAAGCCACCGTCGGATCCATCGGGTAGCGGCCGAACTGCTCGCCGTAGATGGCCAGACCGCCTGCCAGGGCTGGATCGGCTTCGAGACGAATCGTGATCGTGCCGGTCTTCGCCGCATCCTGCAGGACCTGCGTTGGGATTTCCGCGGAGATCGGGTAGCCATAGGAGCCGGCCTCGGTCAGCGTGTCGTCGCGCTTCTGGGCGTGCCAGGACAGGATGCCGCGATGGTCCGCCGGGTCGTCGGGCAGCTCGAACGTGCCGATCACCTGGTCGCCCACTCGCACGCGGACCGCGCTGGGGTAGGTCTTCTCATCGGTCATCGGATACGAGTTCGGGTTTGAGCTCGGATCGTGCGTGCCCTTGCCCCTCATGAAGTCGCCATCCTGCTGCGCGGCGCCTTGCCGATCCTTTCCGAAGAGCTGCTTGGCCGAGACTTCCGCGCGGAAACTCATGGCCGCGATGTTCTCGACCTTCAGGTCCGCCGGCCAGGCGATCTGGTACTCGAAGTACCCGGCGCCGGCGCCATTGACTTTGAGGCCATCGAACACATTCCACTGCTTGACCGACCACTCGGCCTTCTTGAAGTCCTTCGGGGCGACGCGCAGGACTCTCGTGGTACGCTGTCGCTGCGTGATGGTTTCATCGCGAGGCTGTTGGCCGTCGCGAACGACGAACGTGGTGAAGTTCCGGGCCACGACGTTGCCGGACTGGTCTTCAAGCTGTACGGAGAGCACAACCACCGCCGGTTCGCGAGGCATCGTGACTTCCAGGGGCTCGATCTCTTTGCACATCCACGGCGAGCAGGGGGTGGTCGTGGGCGCGTTGCCGCGAGGCGATCCGTTCATCCCGCGAGCGGGCATCGCGCGAACGCGGCCGAGGTTGTCCCACGATCGCAGGCTGCTCCGCACGGTCAATTCCTTGGCGGCGATCTTGTCCGTCAGGAGCGAGACATACAGCGGGACTTTAACCTGTTCTTCCGGTTTGACTTCCTTGCACAGTTCGTCGCCCACGGCGATGTAGCAGTCGGCGTGGAGGTCGCGAAGGCTCATGCCCGGCGCCAAATCCTCCATCCCGGTGAACTTCTGCGAGCGGTCGAACCGCCAGTAGCCGTTCCATTCGTTGATGACGTCATGATGTTCGGTGTAGAGCCAGCCGCAGATCTGCGGATGCCGGCGGAAGGCGTCCATCATGATGTGATAGTCCCAGCTCCAATCGACGTCGCCGGTGCTGCCTTTGTAGCCCCAGACGTTGCCGCACTCGCTGTTGAGCAGCGGGTCGCCGTCCTGGGAGCGGCCGCCGATATAATTCCATTTCGAGCCGGGATAGGTGTCCTTGCAGACCTGGTCCAGGTGCTCGGCCCATTTGTAGCCGGGCAGATAGGCGTGCCAACTGTTGATGTCCGTCGTGACGTGGTCGTTATTGCAGGGCGAGTTGTCCTCGACGAGCCGCGTGGCATCGAGCCCCTTGGCCAGTTTCACCATGGAGGCGACCCAGTCCTGTGTCTCGGGCGTGTAACCCTTGTCCTTCGTGCCGAGGCCCCAGGTCTCGTTAAAGATCACCCAACTGAAGATCGCGGGATGATTGAAGTCGCGTTTGATCATGCCGCGAAGGGCGACCTCCGCTTCGTTGCGCATGTCCTTGTCGGGCTGGCCCCAGCTATTGGGCACATCCGCCATGATCAGGACGCCCAGCTTGTCCGCCCAGTAGAGCTTCCGCGGGATGCCGATCTTGACGTGGATTCGCTGGCCGTTGAGGCCGATCTGTCGGGAGCGAAGGATCTCATCCCGCATGAAGGCGTCGCTCGGGAACGTGTAGAATCCATCGGGATGATAGGCCTGATCGAGCGTCAGCTTGAGATAGACGGGTTTGTTGTTCAAGGCGATATAGGGTTGATCGACGCCGGGCAACTTGGTCACGCTGATCTTTCGCATGCCGAAGTAAGTGGCGACGGTGTCCTGGCCGCCTTCGCCCGAGAGGA
>CALMMH010000627.1 GCA_937868145.1 uncultured Phycisphaerales bacterium | reverse complement strand
ACGCTATTCGCACCCCGATGTTACAGAGAAACCACTGCCCCCGGCAAGGATTTTCAAGAAGACACCTCCTGCAAAAACAGCCCTGGAGGCCGGGGCAGACAAGTCCTCAAAGAAGCGAGTCGCCCAATATCACATCCTTTCTGCGAAATCTTGAACAGCGTTATTACAGGAACTTCGGCCTTTTGGATCTGGAAGTTCCTGTAATATCGTGAAATTTGACGATCGGCTGCATATGAGGGTCGTGACACGGATTCCAGGGGCAGCGGGCACTTGTCCGGACCGACGCCATTTTGATAAAACAACAGCGGTTGGAATGCCCATCGGGGGCAGGCCAAGAGAAGGAACCCACATTTATGTGAGGGGGTAGAAATGCCAAGATTGATCGTTGTTAGTGTCCTCTGTGCATGCATCAGCTCTTCCGCTCTGGCGGGGATCTCCGGCCTGCACAACACGGGCGAAGCCGGCCTCGGCAATGACGATGCCTATTACAAGCTGATCTCCGTGCCGAGCGGGCCTTCCACCACCATGGGCATCCCGGTCCATCCGGACTGGATCACCGCTCCCGGCACCGCGCTCTGGATCGGCCCGACGGCCGGCCTCGTAACCGACCCGGTGGGCTGGTATACCTATGAGTTGACGTTCACGATCACCGGCGTCGATCCGTCGGCCGTGACACTCACAGGCAACTGGAGCGTCGACAACAGTGGCGAGATCTGGCTCAACGGATCCTTCACGGGCATCTCGAAGGGCGATATCGTCACCGATACGCGAGAGTACCTGACCGTTGACGAATTCGTCATTGCCTCGGGTTTCCAGTCGGGCGAGAACACACTCGAGTTCCGCCTGTACAACCTCCCCAATGGAGACCTCACGAATCCCAGCGCGCTGCTGGTCAACGATCTGGCCGCCACGATTCCCGCTCCGGGCGCGGTGCTGCTCTGTTCAATCGGCACCGCTCTGGTCGGCTGGATGCGACGCCGCAGAGCCGTCTGAGTCTTGCCAGAATCCTCATGAAGGGGCTGTGCGATCAACGTACGGCCCCTTTTTCATTTGCGCTCCTGCGATCCGCCCGATCCGAGCACGAAGATCATCCCCTTCTTTCCCTCGATCCGGATCGGTTCGTTCAGATCGACGGTTCGAGCTTCCTGGAAATTCAGGATGGCAGGTACGACGGCAGTGCAGTCGACGGCGGTCAAGCCCAGCGTGCGCCAGTCGACGGAGACTCGTCCCCCGACAGGCTTGTCCGTCCAGTTGGCCACAGCGACAACAGCGTCCTTCTCCCCTCGAAAGACCGTCGCCCCCAGATTCGGCGTATCCGTCTTCACCGGGCAGTTCGGGTCCCAGAAGCCGACCATCTCCCGGTCGACGAAACGGTACCGATCCCAGAACTCCCAGATGTGTTCGGGCGTCGGGCCGCCCCATCCGAGCCGGTTGGTCATGCCGAAGACCATCCCCCGCCAGGGATTGCCGCCGCCCTCAAGCATCTGGGACGTCACGCCAAACGGAATCCCGCTGATCTCCACCAGCCAGTAATCGGGAGACAGGTCGTAGCTGCGTCCCTCGCCGATCCAGAGCAGGTCGAGATAGGGCAGCAGGTCCATGTACAGGTTCAGGCAGCAGGCCCAGCCGGCCCAATCGTTGAAGTGGTTCCAGGTGTGGAAATCGATGCGGGCCGCCGGACGATTGCGGTCCAGGATCTTGCGGGCACGCTTGAGCGTGGTCCGGTCGAGGGCCGAGTCGTCAACGTACATCCCGTCGATCTGGATATTCTTGCACATCCAGTCCAGGCCTTCGAGATAGAAGTTGTTCAGCCGCGAGTCCGGCGTCGTGATCACGGATAGATCCACCCGGCCCTTGTATGGACCTTCACCGAAGGTGCTTTCCCAGGCGGGGATGAAGTTCTCCTTGAAATGCTCCATCAACCAGGGAGCCGGCCCTTTGGGATGGATGACGGTCCTGACCTCTTTGCCCGGTCCCGGGCAGATGACTTCCCCGCCGAGACTCCGCATCGCCCAAATCTCCGGCGTGTTGACGGTCAGCTCCCGCGTGGTGTAGTAGACCTTCGTCCGAATCCCCTGGGCGTGGGCGTCAGCCACGAATTTCGTGAGAGCCGGAACATTCTCCGCAAGGTAAGGATAGTTGATGAACGGGTTCAAGTCTTTGCTCTGATGAATGTTGATGATGTTGGCTCCGCTCTTTTGGGCCTGGGCAATGTACCCATCGCACGTCGCGGCGCCGGCGTCATGAAGGTAACGGTCGCCGTATTGAATCTGCCGATCGATCAACTTGACCGGTGTGACGAGCAGCTCGAAATCGAAGTTCAGCGGCTGGCCCTTCCGAAGGGATCTGGGCCCCGAGTAGGCCTTGACCGAAGTCCCCTCTGAGGTCGCCCGAATTTCGACTCCGCCGCGTCCCTCGTTGCCCCAGGACTCCGGAAGATTCAGCGGATAAAGCTGGTAGTAGATGTTGACGAGCTGTCGGCGGTAGTTCTTTCCCTTCAGCTTGATCCGCAGCCCGCCGTTAACGCCCCCGAGCCAGACCGCATCCTGGCTCTTCTTCGCCACGTCCCACTTCCAGCTCCAAGCATCGGGACGAAGGCCGCCGGTCTTGCCCATGCCCATCATGTACCGCGACATGGCCGGCGTCAGCGGCGCTTCGAGCCGGATGTCCTTGACCTCCACATCCCTCAGCGGATTGAGCGTCAGCGTGTAGGCCACAAAGCCGTCGAATTCGGCGCTGCCCTCGACCAGCAGTTCCACCTCGTCCGATACGTTCCTCACGGACCAACCGAGTGTGGACGGAACCTCTTCGGTGAAACGCATCGGTTCGGGTTTCAGAGGAATGATTCTGCCGTCGGCCGTTTCTACAACGAACCGGAATCCGTCGGCGAGGATGGACTGTCCTTGCCGGACGAGAGTCTGGTTGTTGGGACCGAAGAAACTGAGAATCGCTTCCGGAAGGCCGCTGTCGGACAGTCGAACCTGCCGCCCCAGAATATCGAACGTTCTATCCTTGCGAGTCACAGGACAATAGCCGCGAGTGACCTCGTCGTCGTGGGCGATGGTGGAGTTCAGCCAGTTGAGACGAGCGAGCCGGTTCGCGTCGTCAACGCCATTGTTCGTCAGCACCGAGCCGGCGACATTCAATAAAACGGTGATCTCCGTTTCCGGAGCATTCTCACAACCGATGACCAGCTTGCCTTCGTACAAATCCCGGGCGTCGCCAGGCACCTGCACACCGAACCACAACGGCTGCACACTGCCCCCAGGCACGTTAATCGTCTTGCGAAAAGGCCGTCCTCTGAAGTCAATCCCTTCGAGGTTGAAGCAGGTCACGGCCGATCCCGGGATCACCGTTTCGCCCGTCAGATCCGAGCAGCGGACTCTCACATCCTGGATCGCCTCGCGGGCGGCAAAGACTCCGACCTGGAAGACATAGTACTCGCCCGGCTGCGGATCGCCTTGAAAGGTAGTCAGGGCTTGGGACGTTCGCCGAGTCCATGCCTCCGAAAGTCCGTCCAGAATCCGAATCGGCCGCTCACGAGGCTCGGGGAACGTCAGATATGCTTTGCCTGAAAACCGGGCCAGGAATGCCTGCACCGAGTCCGCGGAGGCGTACGCCGGCCGATCACCGGATTGAGCGGTCGTTTTCTGGATGCAGACCAGAAGGGCCAACAGACCCAAAACCATGGTAAACAGATGTCGCATCATCGGCACTTTCTCCTTTTCTCCATCCACATGCGGGCGGCGGGCAGCGGAAAGAAAAACAGCCCGCCGCCAACTCACGGGACCGGATATTCCTCCACCATCTGATCGTTTGAATCGGTCCGCCAGGCTCTTTGCAGCGTCCAGGAGTCGTCCCGGCATGGCCGACCGAACTCGTAGTGATAGGTGGACGCATCACCTATTTTGTGAACATCGAGCGTCACCCTGTCGGGATTCCGACGCAGGCGGCACATGGCCTTGGACATCGCAGGGTCGTCCTTCCGCCAGCCGGGAAGTTGGCCGTGCTTGATCATCTTCCGAGCCAGCTTGAACGCCGATCGCCCCGCCGTTTTCGTCTCGGCCAGCCATCGCTTGTCGACAAAAGGACCCGTGCGAATCTTCTTGAGGTACATCGTCCGGTTCGGGAAGTCGAAGGTGACCAGGTGCCTGGCCAGGAACCGCAGCCCCAGCGAGTTCTCGCCGTCGTCAGATTCCTTCGTGTTCCGCCCGTTTGCGAGGACCAGATCCCTGTAGCATTCGC
>CALMMH010000626.1 GCA_937868145.1 uncultured Phycisphaerales bacterium | reverse complement strand
CCAGAGTGTTCCTGTCGGCGTCGAGTCTCGCCATATGGCGACGCGACTGAATAGCAATGGCGGTCGAGGGAACCGCGGCGAACTTCTCGCCGATCCCCCAGACCCCGCCGAATGAGATCACTGCGTAGGCCACCTGCCCCTGGGAGGCGTCGATCACGAAATCCTCAATGTCGCCGATGTCTTCCCCCTCGGCGTTTCGGACCGACGTTCCGGTGATGTGGTTCACTCTGCGGAACTGAACATCGCGGTTGGCCGCCATGGCGCCGGCGCCCATCGCCATGCCGGTCCGACCCGTCCCCTGCCGCGGCGTGTCCATCGGCGAAGACAGGCTCGACGTCGCACCCTGGCCGGCGGAGGAGGTCAACTGCATGTTGGCCTGAGCGGGCCAGTTGTTCTTGTCGAACGCGGTTGCCTGTTCCAACTGACTCTTGTTGAGCGACGTGATGATGTCGCCCTGCGCGCCGACCTGAATCGCCGACCACGGAACGGCGTAGTACTTGGCGCCCATGCCCCAGGCGCCGCCGGAGGAGAGGGCCGCATACGAAACCTGCTGATGATCCGAGGTCAACACGAGATCGTAGACGTGGCCCAGGTCTTCATTCTGGATCCCCTTGACCTTCTTGCCGATAAGTTTGCTGGTCCTGTGCAGCTTTCCACTCATCTGGGCTTCCATACCCAACTGGCTGGCCTGTTGCCTCTGCTGCGTCGACTGCTGAATCTGCTGTCCGGCTTTGTCCTGGTCTCTCTGCGCGGATGGCTCGGCCGCAAGCACATATCCGCAGAGCACAGCCGCAATGCTGACGACCAGAAGCTCTCTAAAGAATCCTCTCGTCTTGCACATCTGCTGATCCCCCATAGTTTAGACACGTTCGCCTCAGCTCGAGCCGACAACCCCAATGGTTGTCGATTTCCACTCAAGCCATCGATGGGAACATTCAGCTCTTGGGATAAGGCATGATGCGGATTCGCGCCCATAGGTAAGACGCCAATTCTCCGCCCGTGGAATGCTCAGGGGATCGCAGAGGGAGAGAGAACGAGACCGCCGGAGATTCAGGGAATCCTGGCCGCAGGTGTCATCGTAGCGACGGATGGACGGGCAGATCCGTCGTCGAGTCAGACTGGATCTGACGGACGACGAAAGCGTTCCACGCTTGCTCCAGGGATTCGGGCGCACCGAAAGCGTCGATGAACCTGCTCAATATGACGTTCGCATCGTGGCGGCCCTCCGGCTGGTTGGCCTCGCGATCCAAGTATGCCCGCAGACTCTCAGGATGCTCCGTCAGCAGGAATCGGAAGAATGCCCAAGCCTGCGCGTAATACGAGCGGCTGACCTGGACATCGGCGGGCACTCGCGTCTGCACGATGAATTGTCGCAAGGAAATCAGTTCGCCGGCGGCATAGGCGGTCGCGAGAGAACTGCGGCGAGCCGTGTTGGACGGCAGAGCCGTGGAACTCGTCAATCCGTCGCATTCGAAGTTCGTGGCCAAACCTTCGGAAACCCAGATGGGATACATCACGCCGCGTTTTTGAATGCCGCTGTTGAACGACAATTGATGGGCCAACTCATGGGTGAGTCGGGTTACATTGAACCGCAGTCCGGGCGGCGACATCGGCAGAACCTTCTCGGTCTGCTGCTGGTTGGCGGCCAGTGTAATTCGGAAATCGCCCGTTCGCGCCGGACTGACCGGCTCCTGCTCGGCCATCTGCGCGTCCGGCTGAACGACCGCAACGCGATTGGTCAGCGTGGAGTAGTAGCCGTCCAACCACGAAAGGTCCATCCCCTCGGCTCGCAAGGCGTATTTGTTGAAACCGTTCTGCTGAGGGAAACAGATCCACACGAGACGATCCTCGGATGGCGACAGCCGGAACCCCGCGGTCGCGAAGACCTCGTAGAAATGGTGGTACGC
>CALMMH010000625.1 GCA_937868145.1 uncultured Phycisphaerales bacterium | reverse complement strand
ACAATCTTCGCCGCACGATGGCCGCCTGGAAGGAATGCTCGCAGGTTCTGTGCGGTAATGAGACGGCGTTTGGGCAGCCCGCGAAGGCGCCTTGACAGAAGCGGTCCCATAGGTCCTATTCGTCGTATAGGTCCTATAGGACTCATGGGACCGATAGGACGGATAGGACAAAGAATGGACACTCTGAAGCTCTTGCGTGATTACTTTCCCACCGCGGTCTACACGGGCAAGTGCCTCGTGTTCATCAGCGAGGACTGGCGGGTCGAGCTGACCGAGCACAAGGACAGCGACTTCAGCAAAGTCGCTTCCCAGCCCTCGATCATTCGCGTGCGGATCTTCAAGCGGGCGTTGAACGGAGAATTCGTCGCCGGCTTCTACGAAGACTTTCAATTGCCTTCGCTGGGGGAGCTGGCCGAGCAGATCGAGAAGTACGTCCAGATGGCTATCGGCTCGAACCTGCGGGAAAACGTCGAGTGACCCATGCCCAAACCAGCTATTCAGGAGGACGCCGCCGGCGTGATCTTCACCGCCAAAATCGTGCCGGGCAGCAGTCGAACGACCGTCGCGGGCGTCCTGGACGACATGGTCAAGATCCGCGTGGCCGCCCCGCCGGAAAAGGGCAAGGCCAACCAGTGCCTGGTCGCCTATCTGGCCGGACAGCTCGGCGTCAAGAAGAACCAGATCGACATCGTCGCCGGCCAGACCAACCCGGTCAAACAGGTGCGAGTGACGGGAATCTCCGCCGCAACGCTCCTGGCAAGACTCGGCCTATGAGCGATCCAAATCCACAGCCAAACGAGTTTGGCTGTGCCACCCCGCTCAGCAGATTGACGCGGCCGGAGTAGTTACGGCGTCTGCACCGCCAGCTTCTTGAGCCGGATGTCGCGGATCGCGCCCGTCGTAACCCAGGTGGAAATCCCCAGCGGCTGCGAGAGATCGACCTCCGCCCGAATGCCCATCCTGTGGTCGGTGGTGTCGAAGTTGACGAGTTCCTCGTCGTCCAGCCAGGCCTGAATCAGCTTGCCCTCGACGCGGAGCCGGACGTGATACCACCTGCCCTTCTCGAAGCTGAGAATCCGGGTGGTCTGGTTCTCCGAGGCATCGTAGTAGTCGATGGTCGACAGGCCGCAGAGCCCGCCGCCCCATCCGCCGAGAACCAGGGTGCAGCACTTCTCGCCGATGGGGAACGTCAAGCCGCAGAAAAAGTCGTTGCCCTCGACCCGCATCGCCTCCAGGGTAATCTCATAATTCTCGCGAACGACCGGCCCGGTCCAGGTGATCCCGGTCATGTAGCTGCCGATCTCCATGTAGATCGCCCCGTCCTGAACGTAGACCTTTCCCTGACCGCCGAAATCCGTCGGCTTCCATTGCCCCAAAGTCTGCCCGTCCAAAAGGCTGATCTCCGCGGGAGTTACGGCGGCAGGCTGCGCCTCGGCTTTGGACTCTTCGACCGGCTTGGCCTGCTCCGCTATCGGAGGTTCGACTTGCGGCTGCGCCGGCTCCTGCACTTGAGTTGGTTCCTCTCGTATGGATTCCGCCGTAGACCGGCATCCCCCCGACAGCAGGCTCGCCAACGCAAGAAGCACGCCCAAAACCATCATGTTATAGGTCCCATTCCTCGCGCCCGGCCGGGACGAGCGGTTCCACGTGATATTGGCCGATCTCATAGTGTCCTCCTAACAACTCAGGTTTTTGCTTGAACAGACTAAACGCAACACTACAATTAAACAAGGGGAAACTGGAGGGCTGTTCGTCCGCGTAGGGGGTTCCAGCCGTCTTCCCCTCAAGCGGCAAGAACCGCATGACGATAAGAGGCGTATGGCCAAGTACTTGCAGCGAGGATTCTCGCTCGACGCGGCCTCCTCGCAACAAGGGTAATGGGTCGGACAGGGAGTAAGCAGAAGAGG
>CALMMH010000624.1 GCA_937868145.1 uncultured Phycisphaerales bacterium | reverse complement strand
CGAAGAGCATCTTGAACCGTGGCGAACTCACCCGCCTGCACAGCTCGAACGCCCCGGCGTAGTTGTCGCACATGTACCCGGCGTGGTCTACCTTGCTGTTGAGCAGCTCCATGCAGATCGTCACGCCGGAATCCTCCGCGATCTTGACCGCCTCCTTCAGGATCGTCTGGCAGTTGTCCATGCCCTCCTCGTCGCTGACGCCCGCGCGGTCGCCGGCCATGGTGATCACGCTGGGCCACTTGTACTCGGCCGCAGCCTTGATATTCGTCCGGAAGGCGTCCAGGAACTCGGCGTGCCGGGCCTTGTTGTTCAGGCCATCCTTGATGCCCCCCGCCCCCGGCACCATCGTCGCGACGAGGTCGTGCTTCTTGAGCGTGTCCCACTCGCCGCGCCCGACAAGGTCCCGACCGACCAATCCCATCTCGACCAGCAGTTTGGCCGTCTGTTCCTGGTCGAGTGTCAGCCCTCGCAGACACCCGCCGCAGATCGACTGCTTGATCCGACCATTCTTCACGATCCTGCCGACCGAGCCAGGCGCGGTCCCGGCCTGCCCCGCCACGATCCCCGGCAACGCCGCAGCCCCAACAACCGCCGCCGCCCCCGCCAGCAGTTCCCGACGCGTCACCCGCCCAGAGCGAGAATTATCGTTGATCTGGTTCATTGTATCCCCTTTCGGAAAGTCAGTTTGTGCAAGATCGCATAACATCCGACTCGCTATGCTACTGCCCCGCCACCCCGAATTCAACCGCCAATCCCGCCTCGCCAAGACCTCAACGACACGGATTCACACGGATGGGCACGGATTTGTAGTACTGCGACCATTCTGATTTGGTGGGTGGGCTGCTATAGCGTGTCGCGGGCATCTTGCCCGCGATTCGAGGGCGAGACGCCCTCGACACGAGCTTTGCCACTCACCCAATTAGTGCGGTCGCAGTAGTAGGGTGTGCCGTGCACACCATCCCCCCTTGCGTCCCACCAAGCCGCCATCGGCAGACCTCTCATCTCTTCTCCGACGGCGTTCATCCGCGTTCATCTGCGGTTCCATTCTCCTCCGATCTTGCCTCCGGCGCTAAACATAGCTCGATGGCGGACCTGCTTTGACGGATTGAAACCGCAGATAAAGGCGAAGGCGGCCCAGATTCTGGGCGTCAGCCAGTCCCGCGTATCCGACCTGGTCCGCGGCAAATGGGAGAAGTTCAGTCTCGAAATGCTGATCACCCTGGCCACCCGCGCCGGAATCCGAGTCCAAATCAAAACCGCCGCGTAGGAATTAGACCGTTATGAGGAGCCTGATCCTCGTCAACCCACATCGTGCAGGCTCATTCCATTGTATTCTCTGAAAGGCCTTGTCAAGCCCGTTCCGCCCCGAAGTCCCCCAAATGGGGTGCGTCCCCGGTATGTCCGGGGCACTTCTCTCGAGACACGAACAACGAGATACGAGATACGTCCCAGGGGCGTCCCGGCACCCTGCCTCTCCCATACGACAACCGCCTACCGACCACCGACAACGGTCTTCGCCCCTCTTCACACTTGGCACTTGCGGATTTTTTCTCTCCTCTTACCATTTATCACTTGCATGCCTCGCATGCTTCCGTCATGATGTCATTACTTTCTTTGATGAGCATCTCTGACGAAGTTGTAACACATTGGCTTGCGACTAGACACCTAGTACTTTGACCACCGTGAATTTGGGAGGCGGCGGAACACAAGGACACAGGAACGCTTTGATAGAGGCCTGTTTATGTTATCCACCATCCCGTTTTCGGACAGACAATTGGAGGATGGACATGCACCAGACTAGGCAGTATATTGATTATTTGTACAACAAGATCGCCACATCCGACTTGTCACGTCCATACATGGACGCTTTGTCCGAGTGCATACGACAGATCGCTCAAGGCGGACAACTTCATGATGTCGAGGCATTGTGTGATTCCTTAGTCCAGAGATGCCATATCCTCTTGGATGCAGAGTGTTGCGCCCTCTTTCTCCTGAAACCACGAGAATGCATCGCCCATTCAGTCGCATGTTTCAGTGGACCCGAACGTGGCTGGCGTCACACAAGGGCTAGCCTTGATATTGCCAAGCTTGCCGAATGCGGCGTGGTCACATCTCGCTCACAGGATTTGCCTGTTACCGTATTTCAACTGACTGCTGACGCTCCCTCCAATTACATTTTTGAAGTCGGACGAGTGCTCGGTTCGGTCTGCAATGAATGTACTACCGCCATAGTCGCTGCTAGTTGTGACCGCAGCGATGAGTTGAGGGGGTTCCTAGTCGCCTATGGGAAGGTTCCGTTCCTGCCT
>CALMMH010000623.1 GCA_937868145.1 uncultured Phycisphaerales bacterium | reverse complement strand
CCGACATGCACAAGTGGCGGGACGCCTGGCGCAAGGCCCACGGCGGCGACGATCAGCTCTGGGGAAATGAACGATAGAAAAAGAGATTTTAGATCTCAGATATTAGATTTGAGATTGTCGGAGCGGATCTGACGGTCAGTCCACGACCGTCAGATCCATTTCGACGGAGCGTTCGACGCAGTAGGCCCGGATCCGCTCGGTCATGATCCGGCCGTACTGTTTGGCTTTCGTTTGGCCGACGCCTTTGACGTCCAGGAACCGATCCAGAGTCGAGGGGCGCTTGCGGGCCATGTCCCGCAGGGCGGCGTCTCCGAAGATGACGAATGCCGGAACCCCGCGTTCGCGAGCCAGGGTCGCCCTCGCCTTGCGGAGGGCATCGAACAGCCCCTTGTCGACACCTTGCCATCCGTTGGTTGCGACTTTGGCTTTGCGTTCGCGTTCGGGTTTCTTCGTCGGGCACAATAACCGCGGGGTCACTTCGGCCTTGAGAACTCGGCGTCCCTCTGTTGTGACAGAGAGCACATTGAACTCGCCGGTCTTTTCCAGGAAACCCTGACCGGTCAACTGTTCGATCCAATCATGAACAGATCGCGAATCGTAGTCGCGGAGCAGTCCGTAGGTGGTGAGATTGTCGTGGCCATTTTCGAGAATACGCTGGTCGCGGGAGCCGATGAGGACCAGGGCCGTGTAGGCGCCGCCGAAGCGTTCGCCCAGACGCAAGACGCACGAAAGAATCTTCTGAGCGGTGACCAAGGCGTCGTCGATCGAGTCCACGTCGCCCAGGCAGATGTCGCAGGCGCCGCAGTCGCTCTTGTCGAGCGATTGCCCGAAGTAGCCCAGGATCGCCTTGCGCCGGCAGACGCCCTCCGTGCAGTAGCTGTACATCCGGCCGAGCTTGGCCACGGCGACCTCCATGGCCTTCGGGTCCATGTCGCGCATCAGGCTCTTCCAGGTGCCGTAGTCGCCGGCGGAGTAGAAGAGGCAGCATTCGGCCTCCAGGCCGTCCCGGCCAGCCCGGCCGCTCTCCTGCTGGTAGTGCTCGAGCGACTTGGGCATGCCCGCGTGGATCACGTAGCGGACGTTGGATTTGTCGATCCCCATGCCGAAGGCGATCGTCGCGACGATCGTGTCGACCTTGTCGGTCGCGAAGTCGTCCTGGTTCTTCTTGCGGGTCTCGTCGGGCAGGCCGGCATGGTACGGGGCCACGCGGAGCCCCTTGGCCGTCAGAGCGGCGGCCATCTCCTCGACGTCCCTGCGCCGGATACAGTAGACGATGCCCGATTCGTCGCGGTGGCGATCAATGATCTCGCCCACTTGCTTGATGATCCGATTCTTCGCCTGGACCTTGTAGATCAGGTTCGGCCGGTCGAACGAGCCGACCAGCATGGCGGGATCGTTGAGCGACAGTTGTTCAGCGATGTCGTGGCGAACCTGCTCGGTCGCGGTGGCGGTGTAGGCGCCGATCGGCGCATTGGGGAAGAGCTTCCGCAAGGTGCGGAGTTGCCGATACTCCGGGCGGAAGTCGTGTCCCCACATGCTGATGCAGTGGGCCTCGTCGATGGCGATGAACGACAGATCGAGCTTCTGCAGAAACTTGGTGAACGAATCCATCACCAGTCGCTCCGGCGACATGTAGAGCAGCTTGAGCTGGCGGCTGCGGATGAGTTCCAGAGTCTTCTCTCGCTCCTCGGGCGTCAGGGAACTGTCGATCCGAGCGGCCGGCACGCCGCACTCGGTCAAGGCGTCCACCTGGTCCTTCATCAACGAGATCAAAGGCGAAACCACGATTGCCAAGCCGGACGAGGTGACCGCAGGGACCTGGAAGCACAGGGATTTGCCGCCGCCGGTGGGCAGAACGACGATGACGTCCCTGCGATTGCAGAGATGCTCCATCGCCTCCTTTTGCAAAGGCCGGAATTCCTTGTATCCCCAGTATTTCTCTATCGTTTCTCTGAGTCGTTCGATCACAATCCGCCGTCTCCAAAGGCCTCCAGGGCCGCCGCATTATACACCCGATCCACATCGCGGGCCAGACTTCCCCTGCCAAAACGACAGGAACACATCGCGACCGATCGGCTCCACCTCGGCGGAATGCAGCTCTTGCAGGGGCCAGGACTTCCCCTGAACTCTGGTATGCATTTTGCACCATCTGCCTGTAGCGACGTATACAGACGAGAACAACCATTACAGGTAAAGGTGATATGCCATGAAAGGACTGATGAACAACCTCAAGACGACGATTCTGATGGGCTCGCTCATGGGCCTGTGCCTTGGGATCGGCTATCTGATCGGCGGCCCAAACGCGATGATCTACGCCTTCGTCTTCGGCGGCATGCTGAACCTGATCGCTTTCTTCTTCAGCGACAAAATCGCGTTGGCGACGATGCGCGCCCAGGAGATCGGGCCGAACGACGACCCGGCCTTGTGGCAGATAGTCGAGGAGCTTTCCCAACGAGCCGGCCTGCCGATGCCGCGAGTGTATATTTCGCCTGCGGCGGCCCCCAACGCGTTCGCGACCGGCCGCGGACCTCGACACAGCGCGGTTTGCGTGACGGCTGGCCTGCGACAAATGCTGAGCGACCGCGAACTTCGCGGCGTTCTGGGCCACGAGCTGTCGCACGTGAAGAACCGCGACATTCTGATCAGCACGATCGCGGCCACCATGGCCGGCGCCGTCACGCTGCTAAGCCGCCTGATGCTCTTCACCGGCGGCGACAACGACCGTCGTGGGAATCCCTTGATCGCGATTCTCATGATGTTTCTGGCGCCGATCGCGGCCGTGATCATTCAGATGGCCATCAGCCGTTCGCGGGAATACGAGGCGGATCGCTCCGGCGCGGAGCTGGCACAAGATCCAGAGAGCTTGGCGAGATCGCTTCAGAAGTTGGACGCGGCCAACCATCGCATCCCGCTGCCT
>CALMMH010000622.1 GCA_937868145.1 uncultured Phycisphaerales bacterium | reverse complement strand
GGGCTTGTCTATATCGCGGTGGACAGCCGCGATGGGACGGAAACCTCGCGATATGTCTTCTCCTGGGGCCGCGGTGCAGTGCGTTCACGGGCCGCGCAGACGGCGCTGAACCTGTTGCGACTGAAACTGGCGATTTGACGCCTCAAGAAACGCGAGGACCCTGTACGCCGAGTCACCGGGCACATTTTGCGGGTGTCCAAAGGGGGGAAGTGATCTGGCCATCGACGATCCCATGAGGAGATGGCGACATTTCAATGAAATCTTGCCTAATAGATGGACAAATGAGGTAAAAAAGGTAAGATTGTTGAGGTGAAGGCAGTGTTGATCGGTGTCACGGCGGGCCGGCCGGCGACTTTGTCGCTACAGGAGCGTGTGGGCAGGCGTCGAGAACATGAGACTGGAGAAGCTCCGGAAAATGGCCGATCACCATCCTATGGTCAGTGGGTCGTTCGTGTGCGGCGCGATTTGCGGCGATGGGCCGATGGTTTTCTGCCGATCCGGCGATCGATAGCACGTGTATTGCGCGTCCTTGTTGTGGATGCGAACCTGGGCTTGGTGGACTGGCGTATATCGGTGGGGGCTTCCGCGATGTCGCAAAGACCTTGCGGTGTGTCTTCTCTCCTGATAGCCATCATGTCCGTTTGCGTGCGGACCCGGCGGCGTCTTCGTGCCCGTATTGAGCCTACTACGGAATTGACAGGCTGGCTCTAATGCATTATACTGACGTTATGCGCGGCAGCACTTGAGGTTTGTTGTATGACCAAACAACGGATGCACTTAGGGGAAATCCTCTTTAAGGCAGGCCTGGTAGAGAAACAAGCTCTGATCAACGCGATCAAGACCGCCAAGACCAGCAATAAGAGGCTCGGACAGGTTCTGATCGATTTGGGACTCATTAACGAGGACACGCTGGCCAAGGCGATCGCCAAGCAGTTCGGTCTCAAGTACGTGGACATCGAACAGGCCCCCATCCCTCCAGACGCCACGAAAATCATCCCTGAAGATCTCATCAAGAGGCACAATATTCTGCCGTTGAGCGTCGCAAACGGGCGTTTGAAGCTCATCATCAGCGACCCGATGGACCTCGACATGATGGATTCCGTACGGCTCCGGCTCAACAAGGAGTTGGAGTGTTACGTGGCCAGTCCCAAGAAGATTCGCACCTACATCGAGGAATCGCTCGTCGACAAGAGCAGCAGCGGCAGCGGCGATGGCGCGGTCGAGGACGACCGGCTCAAGCACAGCATCGACGCCACGGCGGCGGAACTGGCCGAGGCGGGCCACGAGCTCCAGGCCGAGGCCATGCGAATCGCGGCCGGAAACGCCGATGACGAAGGTCCGATCATCAAGCTGGTAAACCTGATTATCGACACCGCCTACCATATGCGGGCCAGCGATATTCACATCGAGCCCATGGCCGATCGCGTCCGTATCCGATACCGCGTCGACGGCGTCTGTATGGAGAAGGACAGCATCCCGAAGAACATGCAGAACCCCCTGGTCACCCGCTTCAAGATTCTCTCGGGCATGGACATCGCCGAGAAGCGGCTGCCCCAGGACGGCCGTATCAAGCGAAACATCGCCGGCACGGACATCGATTTTCGTGTTTCGTCGCTGCCGGGCGTGCACGGTCCCAGCGTGGTGCTTCGTATCTTGCGGCCAGACGCCGTCAACATCGGCGTCGAGTCGCTGGGGTTCGAGTCCGATAACTACCAGCTCTTCCAGCAGATCATCAAACGTCCCAACGGAATCTTCCTGGTGACCGGTCCGACCGGTAGCGGCAAGACCACGACTCTGTATGCGGCGCTCCAGGAGCTGAACAAGCCCGATAAGAAGATCATCACGGCCGAAGACCCGGTCGAGTACAACTTCGCCGGCATGAACCAGTGCCAGATCAAAGAGGAAATCGGTCTGACGTTCGACAAGATTCTTCGCTCCATGCTGCGTCAGGCGCCGAACATCATCCTGGTCGGCGAAATTCGCGACAGCGAAGTGGCGGACATCGCCATTCAGGCCGCTCTGACGGGCCACCTGGTGTTCAGCACCCTGCACACCAATGACGCCTGCGGCGCGATTACGCGTTTGATCGATATGGGGGTCAAGCCGTTCCTTGTGGCCAGCTCCATTCAGGCCATCATGGCTCAGCGACTGGTCCGAGTCATCTGCAAGAAGTGCAGGGTCGTGGATGAGCACCCCAACCCCAAGCATTTGCGGCTTTTGGGCATCGATCCGGCGGTGATCAAGGACCGACCGGTCTACAAGGGCGCCGGTTGTCCCGCGTGTCATAATACCGGTTACAAGGGCCGTCTCGGCATCTTCGAGATGATCGAAATGGGCTCCGAGCTGAGGGAACTCGCCTACAAGAGGGCTACGACGAGCGAATTGCGGGCTGCCGCAAAGGCCGGCGGCATGCGAACGCTCGCCGAGGATGGCGTGTTGAAGGTATTCAAGGGAGTCAGTACACCCGAAGAGATCTCGCGCAACGCACAGATCGAAGGCGTTGTGGCGGAGTAGAACTATATCTTGGCAAAGGATCATCGATGGCAACACTGAACATGGACAGAATCCTCCAGGCGTGCTTCAGCCAGGGGGGATCCGATATTCACCTTTCTGTCGGCCGCCCGCCGGTCATGCGTCTCGATGGGCATTTACGGTCCCTCGAAACCAAGATATTGGACGCGGATGACACGGCCAGCTTGATGAAGAGCATCACGCCGGAACGTTGCCAGCAGGAACTCCAAGAGGAAGGTGGAACGGACTATGGTTTCGCGTTCGGCACCGCGTGCCGTTTCCGTGTCTCGGTGTTCAAGCAAAAGGGCACGATTGCCATGGTGCTTCGCCAGATTCCCTACAAGATCCTCACGTTTGATGAGTTGGGTCTGCCGAAGATCTGCGCGGCTCTGTGCCGACGGCCCCGTGGGCTGTTTCTGGTTACCGGACCTACAGGAAGCGGCAAGACGACCACCCTGGCGACGATGATCAACTACATCAATGAGAACTTCGACCGGCATATCGTGACGGTCGAGGACCCCATCGAGTACTATCATCCGCACAAGAAATCGGTC
Source organism: uncultured Phycisphaerales bacterium (assembly GCA_937868145.1). Lineage (GTDB taxonomy): Bacteria > Planctomycetota > Phycisphaerae > Sedimentisphaerales > Anaerobacaceae > PLanc-01. The sequence goes on along the minus strand of CALMMH010000622.1, from coordinate 319 downwards.
ATCAATCAGCGAGAGGTGGGCGTCGATGTGCCGAGCTTCGGCGAAGCTCTGCGTCGCGTGTTGCGACAGGACCCGGACGTTATCCTCGTCGGTGAGTTGCGAGATTTGGAGACGATTGAGGCCGCCGTACGTGCTGCCGAGACTGGACACTTGGTGTTCAGTACGGTCCACACGACCAGCGCCGCCGGCACGGTGAACCGTATCATCGACGTGTTCCCCACGGATCAGCAGGAGCAGATCCGCATTCAGTTGAGCGGCAACCTGATCGCGGTGTTGAGCCAGGCCCTTTGCCCCTTGGCGACGGGACGAGGTCGCGTCG
>CALMMH010000621.1 GCA_937868145.1 uncultured Phycisphaerales bacterium | reverse complement strand
CCGGGCCCCCGCCTCGCGAGGGCTCAGCGGCTTGCCCTCGTTGGCCCCGAACACGCTCTCGAGTTGGCGACACACGGCGTCGAAATCATACTTGCCCGCCACGGTGAAGAGGGTCTGCGGGGTGTTCAGATAGCCCGTCGCGATCTCCCGGGTCTTCCGGGCCGTCAAGTTCTGGAGGTCCTCGAGTTCGCCCATCGTGCTGCGGCCGAGCGGATCGGGATAGAACCGCTTTCGCAACTCGATCGTCACTCGCTGGCGGGGCTCGTCGTCGAGCGATTGCAGTTCCTCGACGATGAGTTGCCGGGCCGGCTCAAACTGCTCGTCGGTCAGGTGCGGCTTCAAGATCACGTCGGAGTACAGAGCCAGGGCCTGCGGCAGGTTGCTGGACTCCAGGGCCCCGCCGAGGTAGAGGTGCGAGCTGCCGATCGAGGTGGACCGCTGGACGCCCAGACCGTCGAGGGCGTCGCCGAGCTTGCGGCTGTCCCAGGGCCCGGCTCCGCGAAAGACCCACTCCGAAACGACGTTGGAGGCCCCGCAACACCCCGGCGGCATCCACGCGGCCCCCGCCGGCAGGGTGAAGTCGAACGCCACGGACTCGACCCCCGCCATCGGCTCGCCCAGCACGACCATGCCGTTGGCCATCACATGCTTATCGATTCGCTGCTCCATACACACCCGCACATAGAACGGGCAGTTCCCCTGCCCTACGCCGTTTCCAACACCACGCGCTGCCAGCCCGCCGGACACTTCCGTCCTCACGAGTCAACAACAGATCAGGCAGTCTAACACCCCCATCCCCCGCCCACAATCGGGAAACTCCCAAGGAACAGATTGCTTGTCCGTGAGGTTGGCTCGCGGTTCACGAGCCGATTGTTCGTAGTGTGCGTGCAAGGGCATACAAACCACAGGAGTGCAAGATAACGCCATACGGCGTCACTACGAACAGGCAGATCGCCCTTCGGTCCCATCCCATGCTGAAAGGGCCGGAGTTCGGGTCTCCCTACGCCGCGGCGGTTTCCTTGTCGTACTCGTCGAAGCGGACCGCGATCCGCTTGCTGACGCCCTGCTGCTGCATCGTGACGCCGAAGAGCGTCTGCGCGACGCTCATCGTCCGCTTGGAGTGCGTGACCACGATAAACTGGCTGTCGATGCCGAAATCCCGCAGGAGCATGGTGAACCGCTCGTTGTTGGCCTCGTCCAAGGCGGCGTCCACCTCGTCGAGGAACAAAAACGGCGAGGGTTTGGCCCGGAAGACCGCGAAGAGCAACGCCATCGCGGTCATCGATTTCTCCCCGCCGCTGAGCAGCGAAATGCTCCGAGTCTCCTTGCCCGGCGGCTTGGCGATCACTTCGATGCCCGCTTCGAGCACGTCGTCGGCCTCCTCCAACACGATGTCGGCCTTGCCGCCGCCGAAGAGCTTGCGGAAAATCTGCTGGAAGTTGACGCGGATCTGCTCGAACGTCTCGACGAACTTCTCGCGGCTCTGCGTATTGAGCTTGGCGATGAGCTCTTCGAGCTGCTTCTTGCTGGCGGTGAGGTCCTGAACCTGGGTGGCCAGGAAGTTGTGACGCTCCTCCAGCGTCTCCTGCTCGGCGATCGCGTCGACGTTCACGTTGCCCAGCCGCTCGATCTTGCCCCGCAGCTCGGTGATCTCGCTCTTGACCTGCTCCCAATCCACGTCGCTGCCGGCGGTCCGGGTCTCATAGGTCTGGCCCAGGTCGATCTGCAATTCCTCTTTCACGCGGTCGATCAGACCCTGCTGACGGACGCCCACCTGGCCCAGCTCGATCCGCAGTTCGTTGATCTTGTGCTCGATCTCGGCCTTGTGGGCCCGCGAGGCGCGAACGATTTCGTCTTTCTGCTTCTGCTCGGCCGCGAGCGTTTCGAGTTCTTCCCGCAGGAGCCGATTGCTCTGCTGGGCGGCTTCCTTCTCGACGTACAGGTCGGAGACGCCGGTCTCGCAGGTGAGGATGTCCCTCTGGGCTTCGATGAGGTGACCGGCGCCGACGCGGACCTCCTCCTCGACGCCGGCCAGGGTGCGAAGGCTCGCCTGCATCTGCCCTTCGAGCCGCTCGATGATCTGCCTGAGACCCTTCTGCTGCTCGAGCACCTGGCCGAGCCGGACCTTCAGATCGGTCAGATCCTGCATCCGGTCCTGCTGCTGGTCCCGCAGGTCGTTGTATCGTTCTTCGAGATCCGCAATGCGGGCCTTTCTCTGGTTGTTCACCGTCTCCAGCTCGCTGAGCCGCTGCTTGGAGTCGTACTCACGCTGCACCGACTGGGCGATCTGCGATTCGAGCGAACCGATCTCGCCGGCGATCAGAGGCTCTTCATCCTTGAGCCGCTTGACGTCCCGCTCGTACATGGCCAGCTTCGAATTGACCTGCGTTCTCTCGGTGTTGGCCTCGTAGACCGCGGTCCGAAGCTCCTTGCAGAGCTTCTCCAGATGGGCCTTGTTCTGGCTGTCGCACTGGATCTGGCCGTCCA
>CALMMH010000620.1 GCA_937868145.1 uncultured Phycisphaerales bacterium | reverse complement strand
CATCAAGTTCACGCAGTTCGACGACTACCCGGCCCCGGAGGACGGACGGGAGTACGACAACATCCGGATCACCGCCGGCATCGCCCCGCAGACGGTCTCATACAGTCAGGACTTCTCCGCCGGGGCGCCGGGAGCAATGCAGGGCTGGGAATACTACTCCGACAATGACGGCCGGATCCAGGCGACCGGCGGACGTCTGCGGATGGATGATTCGGGTCCCGGCGATCCCTGGTCGCTCAACGAGGCGATCCTGCGCATGGACCTCACGGGCCAGAGCAACATCCAGTTGACATTCGATCACATCAACCTGGCGGATGAGAACGATCCCATTCTGCCCTCCAGTTTCACGGGCCACTACAACGGCGACGGCGTCGCCCTGAGCGTAGACGGGATTCATTGGATCCGCGTCACCAACCTGACGGACAGCTTCACGGGGCAAACTTTCGCGCTGGACACGACGCTGAACCAGGCCAAGCTCGCCGCCGCAAGCACGGACGTCTCCAACGTCCGGATCAAATTCCAGCAGTACGACAACTACCCGGCCCCGGACGATGGACGCGAGTTCGACAACATCCGAGTCACCGCCGGGACCGACACCGCGATCACCCCGCAGACAATCCCGCATACCCAGGACTTCGCCGCAGGCCAACCGGGCGCGGCCCAGGGCTGGGAGTATTACAGTTCAACGGACCAAGGCCGCATCCAGATCGTCGGCGGGCGTCTGCGAATGGATGACTCGGGTCCCGGCGATCCCTGGACCCTGAACGAGGCCATCCTGCACGTGAATCTCACCGGCAAGAACAACATCCAACTGAGCCTGGACCATGGCAATCTGGCCGACGAGAACGATTCTCTGCCGGCGAGTTTCACGGGCCACGCCAACGGCGACGGCATCGCCTTGAGCGTCGACGGGACTCACTGGATCACGGTCGCCGGTTTGACCGACAGCTTCACCGGCAGGATTTTCAACCTCGACACGATCCTGTCGCAGGCCAAGACCGCCGCCGGAAGCACGGATGTCTCGGACGTCCGCATCAAGATCCAGCAGTACGACAACTACCCTGCCCCGGACGATGGTCGGGAGTTCGACAACATCCGGATCACCGCCGGGATCACTCCGCAGACCACCCCGTACGCCCAGGATTTCACTGCGGGCCTGCCGGGCGCTGCACAAGGCTGGGAATACTACAGTTCGACGGATCAAGGCCGCATCCAAGCTGCCGCCGCTCGGCTCCGGCTGGATGATTCGGGTCCCGGCGATCCCTGGACCCTGAACGAGGCGATCCTCCACCTGAACCTGACGGGCAAGAGCAACGTCGGACTGACGGTGGACCACGACAATCTCGCCGATGAGAACGACCCGCTTCCGGCGAGTTTCACGGGTCACTACAATGGCGACGGCATCGCTCTGAGCACCGACGGCGTCCACTGGATCACGGTCACGCAACTGACGACCAGCTTCACCGCGGGGATCTTCAGCCTCGACGCGATCCTGGATCAGGCCAAGACCGCCGCCGGCAGCAGCGACGTCTCCGACGTCCGCATCAAGTTCCAACAGTACGACAACTACCCCGCCCCCGACGATGGACGGGAGTTCGGCAACATTCAGGTCACGGCCACGTGACGGGCCTGACCGTCTGCGGATGAGACGTGCAAATGACAGAAGGGCTCCCGGTCCAGACAGGTTCCGGGAGTCCTTCTTGCGTCTCCATGCAACGGTTCCCGCTAATTCAGTTGATCCCGAGCCGTCGTCGGTCTACCATGGTCCCGCCCGCCCCCGGCGTTCCGTTCACATCGGCACAACAGGGGACCATGAACCATACAGTCAGGAGTGTGTCTTATGGGTAAGCAGCTCTCACGTCGCGTGTTCCTCCGATCGACAAGTCTGGCCGCGCTCGCCGCCGCAGTCCCCTTGCGAGCGAGAGCCTCCGAATCCAGGCAGCCGAACGTGGTCCTTATCTACGCTGATGACCTCGGCTATGGCGACGTGAGCTGCTACGGGGCCACGAGAGTCTCGACGCCGAACATCGACCGCCTCGCGGCAGAAGGCATCCGATTCACCAACGCCCACTCCGCCTCCGCGACCTGCACACCGTCGCGGTACGCCCTGCTCACAGGCGAGTACGCCTGGCGTCGCAAAGGCACCGGCGTCCTCCCGGGCGACGCCCGCCTGATCATCGAGCCCGGCCGGACCACCCTGCCCTCGCTCCTCCAGCGGGCGGGCTACAAGACCTCTGCCATCGGCAAATGGCACCTCGGTCTCGGCGCAGGCGACCTCGACTGGAACACCGACATCAAGCCCGGCCCCTTGGACATCGGCTTCGACCACTGCTTCCTGATCCCCGCCACGGGCGACCGCGTGCCGTGCGTGTTCGTCGAGGACCGCCGCGTCGCGGGCCTGGACCCATCCGACCCGATCCAGGTCAGCTACGGCAAGCCCATCGGCGACGAGCCCACCGGCCGGGACCATCCGGAACTTCTCAAGATGCACCCCAGCCACGGCCACGACATGACGATCGTCAACGGCATCAGCCGGATCGGATACATGGCCGGCGGCAAGTCCGCCCGCTGGGTCGATGAGGACATCGCGGACACCATCACCGCCAAGGCCACGGCGTTCATCGAGGAACACAAGGCCGAGCCCTTCTTCCTTTACTTCGCCACGCACGACGTCCACGTCCCGCGCGTGCCGCACCCGCGTTTCGCCGGCAAAAGCGGCATGGGCCCTCGCGGCGACGTGATCCTCCAGCTCGACGCGTGCGTGGGCGAAGTCCTCAAGACGCTGGACAAGCTGGGCCTCGCGGACGACACGATGGTGATCTTCACCAGCGACAACGGCCCGGTCGTCGACGACGGCTACAAGGACCAGGCGGTCGAGCTTCTCGGCGAGCACAAGCCCGCCGGCCCCCTTCGCGGCGGCAAGTACAGCGCCTTCGACGCCGGCACGAGGATCCCGTTCCTCGTCCGCCAGCCCGGCCGGATCGAGCCGGGCACGTCGAACGCGTTGCTGTGTCAGATCGACCTGCTCGCCTCGATGGCGACCTTGACGGACCAGAAGCTCGCCGAGGCCGACGCTCCGGACAGCTTCGACGTCTCGTCCGCTCTGCTGGGCCGCTCGCAGACCGGCCGGGACCATCTCGTCGAGCACGCCGGCACGCTCTCTTTGATCCAGGGCAACTGGAAGTACATCGAGCCGAGCAAAGGGGCGAAGCTCAACAAGCCCACGAACACCGAGCTCGGCAACGACCCCGAGCCGCAACTCTACAACCTCACAGAGGATCTCGGCGAGAAGAACAACGTAGCAGCCCAGCACCCGGAGAAAGTCAAAGAAATGGCCCCCCTGCTCCAGAAGCTCCGCGACCAAGGCCGCTCCCGGCCGTGATTAGAATTGTCTTGCGCCGAGACGCAGTGACGCGGAGTGTAGGGTGGGCTCTCAGCCCACGCGTCGCCCTCCCTCCCGCTTCCTCGTCCCTCCATATTGGACGACGGCGACTGCGGACGTTATCTTGAATGTCAATGTCATGAATAACCAGGTCTCTATTTCTCGAAAGGATCGAACCGTGAAAATGCAGCGAAACCGCGTGACCATCGGACTGGGCAAAGGGGCGTTTCTTGTCCTGCTCGCAGCCGCCATCCTGGTGATGGCCGGGGAATTGGGGATCGGTCGGGAAGCGCCGCGTTTGCTGACGACCCAGACTTCTTCTGCTCCCACCGCCGCAGGGACGGACATCTTCATCACATTCGACGGGATGCCGGGCGAGTCCAGGGACAAAGAGCATGCGGGCTGGAGCGACGCACTGTCTTTCAGCCAGGGACTCACGAACAGCGCCAGCGCCCACGTCTCGACGGGGGCCGGGACGGGCTCGGCCGATCTGCTGGATGTGGTCGTGACCAAGCCTCTCGACAAAGCCAGCCCCAAGCTTGCCCAGGCAGGCTATCAGGGCTTGATTGTGAAAAACGTCAAGATTCACATCACCCGCTCGCTTTCAGGGGGAGCCAAAACCTATTTCGTCTGCGAGCTCACGAATGCGGTGATCACGGGCTATCGCCTGAACGCCACGACCGACCACACCCCCGTGGAGGAAATCTCGATTGGCTATGGAACGATGAACACGACCTATACGGAGTTCGACGCCGCCGGCACCGCGAAGGGCACGACCACATTCTCCTGCAAGAATGCCATGTGACCTCCGACCGATCTCCCCAACAGAACCGGGCCGCAGTTCCCCTGCCGACTGAACGATAGAAGCCGGCGCTGGACCTGCGGTTCCGCGACTCATCGCGTGTTCACGAGAATGCGCTGCGTCGTGCGCAGGGTCACCGGGCCGAGGAGGCCCGATTCCAGCAGCGTTTCGTCTTTTTCCCAGAGTCGCCAGCTTGTGAAGGTCAGGCGTCCCGTCGGGCTGGGTTTGCCGTCGAGCAGCCATTGCGGCCAGCTCTTCAGCGTGCCGTTGTCGTTGCGTTCGCTGTCTTCGGGCAGTTGCTCGTCGCCGATCAGCCGGTTCGGCCACAGGTTGACGACGTGGACTTCCAGCTTGTTCTCGCCCGCCTTCGCGGCGTCGGTGATGTCCACGACAAACGGCGGCTTCCAGAGCGTGGGGAACGTCGTTCCATTGAGCTTGACTTCAGCCATCGCCGCCACCTTGCCCAGGTCGAGATAGAGCCCGCGTCCCTTGCCCAGCATGCCGCGGGGAATCGTGAGAGTCCGCGTGTAGGACGCCTGGCCGGAGAAGAACTTCACGCCCGGATCGCTGTGCTCGCTCCAGGAGACCAGCTTGTCCAACGTGATCTCTTCGGGCGCCCCGCGACCCGGCGCAAAACGCACCCGCCAAGGCCCCGTGACCTCCAGCGGCTCGCGGATGGCCTTCACCGCGACGTGACGAATCTTGTCCGAAGGCGTGACCAGCTCATATTCGCCGGGCTCTCGCACCTCCAAGAGCGCACGGCCCTTCGCGTCCGACCGCACGACAGCCACGGATCGCGGCGGAATGGGAGTGGGCGAGAAATCGATCGTATCCGGGTCCGTGCCGGACAGGCGAAGTCGCTCGCCGTCCTTGAGGTAGTCGATATCGAGCGTCTTGACGACCAGGTAGGCCGGATCGTCGCCCTCGGCCATCAGCGCGACCTTGAAACTGCTTTGGCCGGAATCGACGAGCCGCTGCACCTTCTCCCGCACGTCCCGCGTGCGATTCGGGTCATCGAGCACGCCGTAACGCGCCTTTTCGATCGTCACGCTCGGAGCCTTGTCGCTCAGATGGATCGCACGCCCGTCCTGGCCTTTCACGTGGAACGGGCATCCTCCGATCTCATAATCGACGATCAACGTCTTGACGATCCCCGGTGCAGGATCGTCGCCGGTCGCGATCGTATTCACGGGGAAGGCGACCTCGCCGGCGTCCGCCCTGCTCTGAATCCTGGCGGTCACGTCGCGAGTGCGCGACGGATCGTCCCGCACGCCGTAGAGCGCTTTTCGCACGACGATCTTCTCAGGGAGCTCGGGAATCGCCGAGAGAATCTCCTTCCCATCGTGTTTCACGAGCAGGACGGCGTCCTTCTTCTGCGAACGTTCGCGGAAGACGACGAACACCGATCCACTGGGCTCGAACGGCACAACGACATGCGTACTGCCGTCCTTCTCCTCCCACATGGCCGCACGCTCCATCCGCCCGCTGTCGGGCCACCACAACTCGGGGACCCGGCCCGTCACACGGAAACTGCACGTCGTCGTGAACTCGTGAGGTTGGAGATTCGCGACGAAGTAGATCTCCGCGTCCGCGGCGCTGCGATGGATGAACCGCAGCGGCTGATCGGCCACGAAGTCCGCTGACACGCCGGACTCGGCCAATACCTTCTCCGGCAGAGGGCTCCAGACCACGCGGCCCTTGCCGAAGCGGTGTTCCATCGTCTTCTGCCCATCCGCATCGCCCCACAGCTCCGCGGCGAGTTGGCGGACCTCTTCGTCGCACTGCGGATATCCGGTCAGACTCGGCGACGCGGAAGGCTTCGGTCCGAGCACCGTGGCGCCCGCTTCGACGAGTTCCTTCACCTTGCGAAGCAACCCCGGCGTCATCGTCTGCGACCACGGCAGCACGAGCACGCGGTAGCTCATGCCGTCGGGCAGCACGATCCGGCCGTCCTTCACCGCCATCCGCGTGAGAACCGCCTCGGCCCCGCACTCGTCCCAATCGTAGCCGTGACGGTCGTAGTAGCCAAACCCCTGCGGCGGCGTTTCGGGCTGGACGCGGCAGATGTCCGCCACGAAGAGCCCTTGGCGGAGCAGATACTGACAGCGGGCCAGATAGGTGTGCCATGCGGGCGTCCAGTCCCACCAGGTTTGCGTGCGTTCGTAGTGCTGGCCCCAGGGGCCCATGGTCATACCAGGCAAGCGGCCGTCCGTCCAGGGCTGCATCGCGTAGCGGTGAAATACGAAACGGTTGATGCCTTCGCAGAACGCGCGGTCCCCGTGCGACTTCAGGATCGCGGGATGCTCCAGCCATCGCTCGCGGTCGGCCGAAGTGAACGCTTCGGCGCCGATGACGCGTTTGCCGTAGATGTGCCCTGCCGAGGCCATGCCCCGGCACGTCTCGATCGCTCCGCTCGGCGTCCAGAACTCGCCCATCGGCTCATCGGACCGCCCGCCGTAGGCGATTGCGTCGCACGGACCGCCGTAGGCTTCCACGGTGAACCGCATGCCCGCGGCGTTGGCCAGTTGATGCATGTGGTCGGCATAGTTCTCAATCACCAGTTCCGAGACCGTCTGACGCAGATCCCACAGGAAGCGTTCCGAGATGTCGAGGCTGCCGACGATGCGGCCGGTCATCACAGGCAGGAAGGGCAGCAGGTCATAGCCCCTCCGCCGCCGGAACTCCTCGCGCATTCTCGCGGTCCAGTTCTGGGAGCCGTTCTCCCAACTATCGATATGCGTGGCGACCAAGCCTCCCTTGTGCGACCCGGGCTGGAGGCCGGTGTCCGCGACGAGCTTGGCCATCATGCCGCTGAAGTTCGCTTCGATGCCTGCTTTGCTGAGCTTGTCGCATTCGAGGCCCCGGCCGGTCTTGGGAGCGGGCGCGTTCTCCGCACCGGTGCTCGTATGCCCGAAACGAACGACCGTCCACTGCCCCGGCGGGACGTCCCACACGAGCTTGCCGGAGGCGTCCATCCGCTCCGTCAGGTTGACGACCGCGTCCTGGCGGACGATCATCTCCGAGGAGAATTCGGCCTGCGCAGGCTTGCGATCGCTGCGTCTTTGGAACGCGGCCTTCGATTCAACGTTCGGGATGCGGTAGTCGCCGACCGCGGGGAACGCCAACACTGCGATGTCCCGATAGAAATCCGCAGTAGCCTCGGGCTGGGCAAGCACACCCTCGAAATGCTGCGAACCGGCGATCTCGCTCTCAGTCCAGACCACCTCCTGCATGGATTGCTCCGGCTTGATCCAGGGACCGCCGCTGCCGTTCCAGCCGGCGTCGTTGTTCATGTTCACCTCGAGGCCGAGCCGCTTCGCCTCGGCGTGGACGTGCCGGAAGAGCTCGCGCCATCGTTCGCCCATGAAGTCCACCGAACCCACAGGAGCTCCCTGGTCCACCTCCATGATGAGCACGCCGCCGATGCCCACGCGTTTCATCGCTTCGAGGTCGGCGGTGACGCCGTCTTTGGTGATGTTGCCGTTCAGCCAGAACCAATACACCCAGGGGCGGGCCTCCGACGGCGGATGCCGAAACCCTTGTTCCAAGACATCGGCCGGCACCCCGACAGGCGAAACCGTGATGAGCAACAACAGAACGGTCAGAGCGATCTTCATCGACTTCATAATGATTGCCTCTTCAATGGCACGCCTCTTTTTCGACGCGGCACAATCCACTCTCAGACTGATTGTAGCCTCGGGCCCGCGGAGATGTAAAGGGAAAGCGGACAAGTGAAGCGGGACCTGTGCGACCCGTCCTCGATGGCAGATTCGGCTGGTCCATCTCCGGGTGGCAGCGGCAAGCGAAGTCTTCGCAGCTTGCCGATGGCTTGCTCCCGGCCGTGGGAAAACCATCGGCAAGCTACCGCTTGCCGCTGCCACCCGGAGTCGAATTCGGGCTGTCGGCATTTTTATGACTCAGTGCCCTCGGTTTCTGAGAAGGACGCTGCCCTCGTATTTCGGCTACATCCAGCGGGATATCGTACGGGCGTCACGCCATCAGGTGCTGGATGAGGATCTTAACGCCGATGCCGATGAGGATCAAGCCGCCGACGACTTCGATGCGGCTCTCGAAGAAGTGGCCGAACCGCTTGCCGATGTAGACCCCCGCAAAGGACAGGCCGAAGGTGACCAGGCCGATCAGCGTCACCGCCAGGGCGATGGCCGAGGTCAACAGCGAGAGCGTGATCCCGACCGCCAGGGCGTCGATGCTCGTGGCGATGGCCAGGACCAGCAGGATCGGCAAACTCGATGGGTCGCGGTTCTTTTCCACCGCCTCGATCTTGAACGATTCGTAGACCATCTTGCCGCCGACGAAGATGAGCAGGCCGAAGGCGACCCAATGATCCACGTTCGTGATGTAGCTCTTGAGACCCAGGCCCGCCAGATAGCCGATCACCGGCATGGCCGCCTGGAAGCCGCCGAAAAACAAGGCCATGCGAAACGCGTGCTTGACGTGCAGTTCCTTGTACACGCTGCCGGTGACGACGGAGACCGCGAAGGCGTCCATCGCCAACCCGACGGCGACGAGCAGTATCGAAACCAGATGCACGTGACAGCAGAATTCCAGCATGAGAACAATTCCTCACTTCGGCCGAATGTCGAAGACCGAAATCTCCGGCCTGGCGCAGAACCGAATCTGCGGCGCCGGAGGCGGCTCCATGCCGAGTCCGCGATTGACGTAGAGCGTGGCGTCGCCGACGTGGTACATGCCGGATTCGTACTTCTTGCCGAATTTGGAGAAGGTGATCACGGCGCCGTACCAGGGCAAAGCGACCTGGCCACCGTGGGTGTGCCCGCAGAGATAGAGATCCACGCCGCTGCGGCACACGTCCTCGATCAGGTCCGGCGTGTGGAACAGGAAGACGTCGAAGCGGTCGTCGGAGAAACCCTCGATGGGTTCTTGCACGGCGTCGGAGCGGGCGTATCCCACGCCGGTGATCGCGATGGAGTCCTCGCCCTTGGTCACGACGACCGTCTCTGGATCCAGCACGCGGAAGGTGCAGTCGCCAGGGATGTCCAATTGCGGCCAGTGGCCGACGTCGAAGTTGCCCGTCACGGCGAACTTGCCGAGCGGCGCCTCCAGGCGAGAAAGCGTTCGCTGCATGAGGGCAAATCCCTCGGGACAACTGAGGAAATCGCCCGTGGCGACGATGACGTCCGGCTTGAGGGCGTTGACGATCTCGACGGTCCGCTCCTCGTTTCGCGGCTTCTTGTCGCAGTGCAGGTCCGAGATCTGGACGATGCGGAAGGTCGCGGACTTGAGCAGAGGCGTTTGCAGAGTCACCGTGCGCACGTCGATCCAGCGGGGCTCGATAAAGTAGCCATAGAGCATGCAACCGAACAGCGTCACGACGAGCACGTGAACCACGATCGCCCATCGAGCGAACAGGACCCGCCGAGCGAAGCGGCCGCGAAACCGGCGACAGAGAGAACCGATCAGAATCGCGATTTCGCCCAGACAGACCGCCAGGACCGCGAGGGCAAAGGCCAGCAGGGAAATCCGTTCTTGAGGCAACAGCGGAATCATTGGGCTTTGATGATCCCCTTATTGGTGACATCTTCGGCGATCCGCTGTCCCGGCGGGACGATCAGGAATTCGTCCTCGCTCCAGGCGCCATTGACGAACCGCTGCATCAGGCTGGAATCGCCTGTGACTTCCTCGTAGTTCCACTGGAGGAAGTCGGCGCACTCTTTCGTGAAGGCCTTGTGGTCCTTCGAATCGCTCAGGCCCCAGTCGACGTAGGTGGCCCACTCGTATTCCTTCATCCAGGTCTGCTCGAGTTCCAGGAGGTACTGCGCGTTGTCCGCGCCGTACCGGCGGGTGTACTCTTCGAGCAGCTTCTCGCAGCGTTCCCTGCCGGGCTGCTTGCCGGACTCGATCCAGCCGGGGCTGTACCAGTAGACGCCGCGATGACTGTCGAAATACTCCTGGTAACGCTCTTTCGAGCCCAACAAGACGGTAACGCAGTCGTGGGCCCGCGGAATCACGATCGGGATGCCGGAAGAGAGCCCGACGACGCCGTTGCTGCACAGGCCGTAGCCCAGAAGCGTGGCGTCGTAGGCCCGGCCCTGGATGTCGTGCGTGCACGCGAGGGCCTTCTGGACCTCGCTGCGGAGCTTGTCCGGCTCATTGTGCAACCCCTGCGGCATCAGAACGACGTCCACGACGTTCTTCGATCGGGCGGCGCAGAAATACGCCTCCCGCTGCAGGACTTTGCAGGCGATCAACTGATA
>CALMMH010000619.1 GCA_937868145.1 uncultured Phycisphaerales bacterium | reverse complement strand
TCGCCGGCAAACGGCCGGCGGCCGCAAGGTGATCAATCGGCAGCGGACTCGCGCATCCGGCAAGAAGAAGATTAAGCCGGGTCGCGGCCACAAGGCGATCACCAAGCATGCACATTCATGAGCCGATTCGAGCCGGTTCTCCGGTTGTCTCGGGTCATTGATCGTTGCCGGTATCGACAGCAAGGGCGGTGGCTGATGGGATCCCTAAGGCGAGTCTGTGTCGTTCTCCTGATGGTTCTGGTCTTGGTCTCGGCGGCAAACGCCGGGGACTGGCCTCAGTTTCGTGGTTCCAGCCGGGACGGGATTTCCTCCGAAACCGGTCTGCTCAAGCAGTGGCCCAAAGAGGGACCCAAGGAGTTGTGGTCCGTCGACGGGCTGGGCACAGGCTATGCATCCGTCTCCGTCGCCAAGGGTTTGGTGTTCACCACGGGTTTGATCGGCGACGATGGCTGCTTGTTTGCGTTCGACCTTGAGGGCAAGCCCCGCTACCAGATCAACTATGGTCCCGAGTGGACCGACAGCCGCAACTATCCCAGCGCCCGCACCACCCCCACAATCGACGGCGACCGCCTGTACCTGATGAGCGGCCAGGGCCGGATCGCCTGCCACGACGTCAAGACCGGCAAACCCATCTGGCACGTCGACACTCTGGAGAAGTTCAAGGGCAGAAACATCCGCTGGGGAGTCGCCGAGTCGGCCTTGATCGACGGCGAGAAGGTCATCTGCACGCCGGGCGGCCCGGACGCGACGATCGTGGCCCTGAACAAAATGACAGGCGAGACGATCTGGACGAGCAAGGGGCTCAGCGAAGCCTCCGCTTACTGCTCTCCCATCCTGGTCGAGCGAGGTCCGAACCGATTGATCGTGACGCTCGTCGAGAAGTCCCTCGTCGGCGTCGACGCCAACACCGGCCAAGTCCTTTGGACCACGCCCCACGAGGTCAGCTACGACATTCAGGCGGTGAGCCCCGCCTACGGCGACGGCGTGATCTACATCACCAACGGCTACAATCACGGCAGCTTCGGCTTCGAGCTCTCGCCCGATGGGACGAGCGTCGAACAGAAGTGGGCTGAGAAGTCGCTCGATGTCCATCACGGCGGCGTCGTCCTCGTCGACGGCAACATCCACGGCTCCGGCACCGACGGCACGTGGACCTGCATCGACCTGGCGACCGGCAAGGTCGAGTTTACCGACAAGCTCGTCGGCAAGGGCTCGGTGATCTACGTCGACGGCATGCTCTACGGCTACAGCGAGAAGGGCCAGGTCGGCCTGATCCGGATCAAGCCGGCCGGTTACGAGCTGGTCAGCTCCTTCAAAGTGACCAAAGGCAGCAAAGAGCACTGGGCCCACCCCGCCATCAGCGACGGCCGCCTCTACATCCGCCACGGCGAAGTCCTGATGTGCTATAACATCAAGGCCCAGTAGACCACGCCGCGAAGACTCCTCTCGGACTTTGGCGTGCCCTTGTTCACGCATGGTTCTCCGTTCGTCGCTCCTGATTGCTCCTGACGTCGAATTATGATAAACTTCACGACAGGGTTCAACAGGAGAATGTCATGGCCGAACCGATGAGAAAAGACGAGGCTCACGAGTTGGTGAACCGGATGCCGGAGAACGCCACGTGGGATGATTTGATCGACGAGATCTATGTTCGTCAAGTGATCGAACAGGGCTTGTCGGACAGCAAAGCCGGAAAGACCACCGACGTTCAGGAAGTCCGACGCAGGTACGGGCTGCCCGGATGAACGTTCACTGGACTGACACGGCGTTGCGGCATCTGGACGCAATCCAACGCTATACAGCCCAGGATTCGCCCACCTATGCCAGACGGATGATAGACCGTTTGACTCGGCGATCCCAGCAAATTGCGGAATTCCCGCTCTCCGGCCGGATGGTCCCCGAGTACGAGATGACTCAAATTCGTGAGGTTGTCGAAGGGGCGTACCGCATCATCTACGTCGTCAAGCCCGGTCAGATCGATGTGCTTGCCGTCATCCACGGAGCACAGGAATTGCCCAGGTCGCGATAGGTTTGCTGATCCTCCGAGGAATGTTGACCTCGCGTTACATCGATTGCATCCGCGGGAGTTGTTGAGGTATTCCGCGGTCACTCCACGATCTCCAGATCCGCCAGGTAGATCGCCGTGATCGGCTGTCCCTCTGCGTCTCGTTCGTGCGAGGAGTACCAGGAGACAATCGCACGAGTCGGGCTGATCTCGACGAAGCCGGGGTAAGAGTTGTCGCCGCCGCTGGGAAGCTCGGCGAATTCGTGCAGTTGGTCATCAACGAGCCAGCATAGCGAGGTCTTGGGCCCTTTGTCGCCCATCGTTTTACGCCCGCCCACTACGCAGCGGTTGTCCCAGCGTGCCAACAGCGGCCCTCCCACGGAGCGGTCGAGTTCCTTACGGTCCCACTGGGTGTAGGGCCGTTCGGACTTCAGGAGTTGGGCGTTGCCTCTGCCTCTTCGCCCGATGGCGATGACGCTTCCGTCCGGCTCAAATTGAAACGCGGTCTCGTCGCCGTCGATCTCTTGGAAGAGGGCGCGCGTTCGCCAGATCAGGCCGTCGTCGCTCTCCAACATGGCCGATTCGACCATTGAACCTTCCCCTCGCGGGCCCACCGCGAAGTCCGTCTTTCGCCGGCCGCAGAGATAGGCTTTTCCATCGAAGGCGCTGGCCCGCCAGATGTAGTGGCCGAACGTTCCTTCCAAGAGGATGGGGCTGTGCCACTGGACGCCGTCTTGGGACCACGCCGCATAGCCCAGGTGCTCGTTGAGGTCGCAGTCTTCGTATTTCGGCGACGTGTCGCCGCAGTACCAGGTTCCGGTGTAGACGAAGAGCGTGTCCTTGAAAACCAGAAAATGCGGGTCGCGGGTGTCTCGCTTGGCGACGCTGAAGCGGTGCACCTGTTCCCACTGTTTTGCGTCCGGGCTGGAGAGAATGATGATCGATGCGCTGGGGTGCACCATGTGGCCGTCCGGGCAACTGCGAAACGCCAGGTAGAACCTGTCCTGGAATCGAACGAGGTCCGTGAATGCGTTGTGCTCCCCATTATGAAACACCCGGCGGATGTTGGCGACTTTCACTTCCGGCGCCTGCCCGGCCAACGTCGGAGCCGCCGGGAGAAGCATACAGCAGATCGGAAGCACAATCCTGAGAGTCAAACGTGTCGTGCACATGTGTCCCCGCATCTTCGATCTCACAACAGCCCTTCGCCTTGCCTCTCGATCCTCACGAGACGGTTGCGGGCCAACCCATCTATGACTCATTGTAACCTGCCGCCGACAGGTTGTCGACGCCATCGGGTGTGGTCGTCCTATTGTGATGTGGGCGTTGTCTGCGTCGGCAGCAGGGCGACGATGTCGCTCACTCGGCTTTTGGAGAGCATCGTCTTGGCGAGGGCCTCGGCGTCCTTGATCGACGTGGCTGCGATCGCCTGTTGCGTGCGGAGCAGGAAGATCGGGTCCACGCTGAACATTCGGACCCCGATGCCCAGCAGGAACGGCGTGTACTGCGTCTGGTGGGCCATGTCGCCACAGATCGAGAGGTCGCAATCGTTCTCCAGGGCTGCGCGGGCGATCCGATTCAGCGTGCGGAGGACCGACGGATGGTGCGGCTGATAGAAATCCGCGACGGCTTCGTTCGTACGGTCGACCGCGAGCAGGAACTGGATCAGATCGTTGGTCCCGATCGAGAAGAAGTCCGCCTCGCGGGCGAAGTCTTCGGCCAGGTCCACCACCGCGGGCAGCTCAACCATCATGCCGAGCTTGGGCTTGGCGTTGTGTTCGATACCCTGCTGAGCGAGTTGGTCGATCGACTCTCGGACGACCTCCCTGGCCTCATGGAACTCGTCGAGCGACGAGATCATCGGGAACATGATCCGTAGGTTGGCCCCGGCGCCGGCCCGCAGGATGGCGCGGACCTGTTCGGCGAAGATGGACTTGTTCTGGAGGGAGAACCGGATGGACCGCATGCCCAGCGCCGGGTTCTGCTCCTTGATGTCGTGGTAGTAGGACAGGATCTTGTCGCCGCCGGCGTCGAGCGTGCGGAAGGTCACGGGCTTGTCCGGCATGGACTCGACGAGCTTGCGATAGATCACGTACTGCTCGGCCTCCGAGGGGAAGTTCGTTCGCACGATGAACGGGAACTCCGTGCGGTAGAGGCCCACGCCGTCGCAGTTCAGCTCGGTCGCGACTTTCAGATCGGTCAGCAGATTGATGTTGGCCATGAGCTGCACGCGGACGCCGTCGGCGGTCGTCGTCGCGGGCTTCATGAGTTTCTTCTGGTCGTCGAGGGTCAGGCGGGCCCGTTGCCGGACCCAGAACTTCTCGACCACCTCGTCGTCCGGATCGACGAAGACGTTGCCCATCTCTGCATCGACCAGCAGGGGCGTGCCGTCGGGGACCTTGAGCAGGTCGAACGTGTCCGCAATGACCATGGGCATCGCCAGGGAACGAGCCAGGATCGAGATGTGGCTGGTCGCGCCGCCGCCCACGAGGATGATCGCGCTGACGCCCTCCGAAGAAAGCTTGAGCAGATCCGAGGGGAACAGCACGCGGGTGATGATGATGTGGTCCCGATGGGCCTCGACATCGTCGTCCCGGCTGACGAGGTTGTTGACCAGCCGGATCGCGAGGTCTTCGATGTCGTTGGCCTTCTCGCGCATGTAGCCGCTGTCGCTGGCCAGGAAGTTCCGCATATAGCCGGTGGCGACCTCGGCCACCGCCTCCGGGGCATTGACGCCGGCTTCGATCTTGCCGACGATCTTGCCCGTGAAATCGCGGTCCTTGAGGATCATCAGGTGGGCCGCGAAGATCAACGACGCGGCGTCGGAGAGCTTGTGCTCGACCTGCTCCTGCAACTGCTCCAGTTGGCTTTCGGTGCGGGCGACGGCATGGTGGAAATCCTCAAGGGTGTACTTCTTGCTGTCGTCGTGATGCACCAGTAGCGTGAGGCTCTTCTGTTTGTCGAGGACCATTGCGGGGGCATAGGCGAAGCCCTCGGCGGCCTTCTTGCCCTTGATGAACTTCAGGCCCGAGGGGATTGCCTTGGCCGGCTCTTCGGGCGGCTCGTGAATCCCCATGATGAACTGGGCGTTTTCGATGATGTTGCCGAGCTGCGAGGCCACGGTTTCAAGAGCCTTGATGTCCGGCGGGCTGAAGCAATGGTCGGAGT
Organism: uncultured Phycisphaerales bacterium; assembly: GCA_937868145.1. GTDB lineage: Bacteria > Planctomycetota > Phycisphaerae > Sedimentisphaerales > Anaerobacaceae > PLanc-01. The sequence continues at coordinate 7,109 of CALMMH010000619.1, read as the reverse complement.
CCCGTTGGAGGACCAGGACCCCCATCTTCGAGAGTCCGCGGGCAATCGGCACGGCCAGGAACGCATCGTAGCGTTCCTCGAAAATCCCGGGGAAGAACTGGTAATTCGGGCTCCGGCTGGCGTCGCTCACGCAAATCGTCCGCATCTCCTGGAGGGCCTGACCGGTCAGACCGCGTCCGAGCTTCAAACGCACCCGGCCCACAGATTCCGGGTTCAGGCCGTGGGTGGCCCGCAGCGTCAATTCGCGTTTTTCGGGGTTGTAGAGGTAGATCGAACACACGGCGGCCCCCGTCCGTTCCGCGACCATGTCCACCCCCTTGTTCAGCAGCGTCTCGACGCTGGCGCTGTCGCGGAACAGATGGTTCAACTCGCTGATATCGTACAACAGCCGTTCGCTATCCATGGAAATCCTGCTTACCTGGGCATCTACAACCGTTTGTCGGCCACGCGTTGTGCCGGCAATTTATCTATCGGGCATCCTGCCGGCTTGTTCGCAGGCGGACCCGACTTCAAGGCGGTCAGATTACGCAGAAGAGGTCCTGGCCGCAAGAGTCAACTGTCCGGGAACACGCGATTTCGGCTCTCACGCGGGTCCCTCCACGAGCCGCGATGCTCCCGCAACTACGGCCATGTATCCGGGAGCGGGGGCGCTGCTGCCGCTTCACGGCCGTTCGACGATGAACGTAATATCGTATTGGGTTTGTTCTCGATCCTTCCGCTCCGGCGGACGCTCTTTGCCCCCGTTGTCCGTCTCATCCCTGCCGATGCTGTAGAGGAGGTAGCCCGCGTGCAGGGTTTTGTAGCGGAGGGGCCGGCCGTCGAAAGGGTCCTCGGGAACGCCATCGAGATAGGCCGGCACAAGGTCGGCAAGATCCGCAGGCAGTCGACTCGTAGCAATCCGGTATCGTTCAACGGCAAGGGCCGTTTGTGCGGTCTGGAGTCGAGCCTGGTTGACCAGATCGACGGAGACCAGCGTGGTCATCGACGGCATGATGCTGTGTACGATCCCGTAGGAGCGGGGCAGGGCCTCGTACCTGGCGTCGGTTTTGCGAAAGGCTGCCAATTGTTCGGAAGCGGGCAGTCGGGCGGCTTCGACGTACTGTTGCATCAGGTCCAGATAGGTCGCCCATTCGCGATCCAGAACGCCGATCGCTCGCCGGGCCTCGATGGCGAACAGGGACGGCTTTTGCGAGTCCTGCGCGCCTCCAAATCCGACTGAATTCGGATGCAGGAATGCCTCCTGGCCGAGGCATCGCTGGCCGATCAGAGCGTTCGCTAGGGCGTTCGGATCGTGGGCCGTGCGGAGGACGCCGTCGAGTTCTGCAAGCGAACTCTCCGTGAGGACGACGCGGTTCAGGACCCGTTCGAGAGCGTTCGCCGCGATCGCGTTGCAGACATAACGCGTCGTCTGCGAGATCATGGTCGGTTCGTGAAGCAACGTACGCGCCAGGGCGTACGCGTCCGCGATGGCCTGCGCCGCAGGCTCGGCTTCACCCCGGTCGGCATGGGCAACGGCCTCCAGGGCCAGCAGCCGGGCCGCCTTGCTCATCTCCGAGATGTGCGGCAGAAGTGCCGAGAGACCCCGTTGGAGATCGACCGGATACCGGCTCTGCTCGATCCCGGCGCTCTGGTGCAACAGGTCCAGGGCTTCATGGTTGTCCGCCAGGAGCTTATCGATCTGAGTCTGCATGTTCGGGTCCAGCGGCGGTGTCCTGGGGGGCAGTTGCGTGGCGCCCAAAAGTGGGATCAGCTCCCGCTCCTCGCCCTCGGGGATCCGCAGGCGACCGAATGCGTCGGTGACATAGTCCGCCGCGTTGCTGCCGAGCGCCGGCCTCTTGTACCAGGTGTCCAACTCCGCGAATGTCGCGGGTTCGCCCGCGGCGCGGATGGCGGCTATTCGATCCCGCAGCCTCATCTGCATCGCGACGCGGAACGCGCCGAAGCCGATCAGCAGGAGAGCCAGCAACAACGTCGCGACGTGCCAGGCTTTGATTTTCCGTGTGCTCTCAGACGGGCTCATTTCTTATTCTCCTTACGCGGCCAGAAAACCTCGTCGCCGTCCTGACCCGGTCCCCGCTTGTCGCTAACGCCTCCATCGTCGTCGAGGTCGTACCAGCGGCTATACAGAATGAACGAGCTGTCCGTCCGTCTGTACACGAGAGGTCCGTCGCCGTAGGGATCGGTGGGAATCCGCCGGATATGCCCGGCGGCGGCCAGTTCCTCCAGGCTCGCGGGCCAGGTCCCCTTGTCCTGGTGAAATCGCAGGATGCCGATCGTAGCGATGAGGGCCTCCATGGATGCGATGATTCTGTAGTGGTTGTTGATCTCCCAGGTCAGCGGGCGTTCCGCTATGGGACGTAGGAAGGCATTGCCGCCGAGAGGTTCCGCCAACCGATCCGCACAATCCAATCCCTGGGCGTGAAGCTCCCAGGGCGTTTGTCGGATCAGTTGGGTCGCGGCTTCCATGAGGCGGTCGGCCGTCTGGATCGTCTCTCGCCGGCTTGGATGATGCCATGCGATGTACAAATGCTGAATGCAGGCCATGTCGGCTGCCAGCTCGCTCTTGGGTTTCGTCGTCTGCCGGAAGTAGTCGTGGATCGCCTGGAACGTCACATGTCCGTTGTCCTTGCCGTCATCGGTGAAGGATCGCTGGACGATGTCTCGAAGCACGATCTGATCGCTCTGAAAGGAGGGTTCGGTTCTTGCCGCAAGGATCCCTTCAAGCTGACATTGGACCTCGCCGAGCAGAGCCGAATCGACGTTCGTGTGGGCGAGCAGATCGAACGCCCTGATGTATGCGATCATCGCCATGATCTGGCCGACGCTGAGGCACCGGCTGCCCGCGTCATCCAGTTGTCCGGCCATGCGAAAGAGGGTCGTGATGCAGCGAAACGCCTCCGCCGTGGCGTCCTGCGTGGCCAGGTATTCGGCTTCGTAGCACAGGTAGTGCGAGGCATCGAGGAACGTGTTCAGGTCGAGATTCTCCAGGGACAAGGGGGCATTGGGGTCGCTCGAAGAGACTCTGCCCCAGAAATAGGGTTTCGCAGCAGCTTTGTGGAACAGGCTGAAGGCGTCTTCGCATGAAGCAAGCCAGGATGTCAGGATTCTGTACTCCACGCTGGATGGGTCATGGTCGCGCACGTGGCCGATGAGCGGAATGCCGTCCGGTATCTTTGGCAGTTTGGCGAAGGCCTCTCGGTAATCGGGAACTGCATCGCCGTTTGGATCGAACTGCAGGGGACGGACTTGCTCGTTGTACTGGCTGGCGTAGTCCACCGAGATCGTGGGTTTGCCTGTGGCGAACCACACGACGCTGAGAACGCCGTATCCGATCCCCGCGACCAGGACCACCCAGATCGCCAGAATAATCCGTCGCCGTTTCGCCAAGCCTTTTCCTGCCATGGGCACCTCAAATTGCGACCATCCGCTAGAGGGAATTATACCTTGCGTACCGACGATTGCATCCGGATTCTGCACAGCCGCTGCGCGGGTGTCACCGTGGACGACCGCGTGTCGAGCCGCTGCGTAGTGAATTCTGCCGGGGGGATTCCCTCGCGGTCGCCGATGCAATAGAATACCGGACTTGAGCGTCGTGTATTTGCGTCGGTTGCGTCGGCAAGGAATGTCGAATGGACTTCAGTAGAGGGGGTAGACCATGACAAGGAGAACGTCGTTCGTCTGTGCGGTCGCGGTGTGGATGAGCTTGACCTCGTCGACCTGGGCGGCGGAACCGTCTCGCAGGCCGGATGTCATCTTCGTGCCGACGCCTCAGAACGTCGTGGAGAAGATGCTGGAGCTGGCCAAGATGACGAAGGACGACGTGCTCTATGATCTGGGGTGCGGCGACGGACGCATTCCTGTGACGGCCGCCAAGAAGTACGGCTGCAAGGCTTTCGGCTTTGACATCGATCCCAACCGGGTTCGGGAGTCCATCGAGAACGTCCAGAAGAACGACGTCGAAAAACGGGTGACCATTCAGGAGAAGGACATCTTCAAGCTGGATCTCAGCGACGCCAACGTGGTCACGCTGTACCTGCTGCCGGACCTGAACGTCAAGCTGATCCCGCAGTTGGAGAAGCTCAAGCCGGGCTCGCGGATCGTCTCGCACGATTTCGCCATGAAAGGCGTAGAGCCGGACCAGGTCGTCACGATCAAGGGGGAGGAGAAGAATCCCCGCAACCACAAGATCTATCTGTGGACGACTCCGCTGAAAAAGGAATCGGGCGCGGAAGCTCGACGGCCGGATGTCATCTACGTGCCCACACCGCCGCACGTCGTGGAGAAGATGCTGGAGTTGGCCAAGGTGACCAAGAATGATCTGGTCTACGACCTGGGCTGCGGCGACGGACGCATCCCGGTGACGGCCGCGAAGAAGTATGGCTGCAAGGCCTGTGGGTTCGACGTCGATCCCAAGCGGATTGAGGAATCGCTGGCCAATGTCCAGGCCAACGGAGTCGGCAAGCTGGTGAGCATCCACCAGAAGGATATCTTCAAGCTCGACCTCAGCGACGCCAATGTGGTGACGCTCTATCTGTTGCCGGGACTGAACGTCAAATTGATTCCCCAATTGGAGGAACTCAAGCCGGGCTCGCGGATCGTTTCGCATGATTTCGACATGAAAGGGGTCATCCCGGACCAGGTCGTCACGATCAAGGCGGAAAACGACTCGAACATGGACCACAGGATCTATCTGTGGACGATTCCGCTGAAGAAAGAATCGGATGGGGAAGCTCGCCAGCCCGACGTCATCTACGTGCCGACGCCCCAGATTGTGGTCGACAAGATGCTGGAACTGGCTCAGGTGGCGCAGAAGGACGTGGTCTACGACCTGGGCTGCGGCGATGCGCGCATCCCGGTGACGGCCGCCAAGAAATATGGCTGCAAGGCCTTCGGTTACGACATCGATCCCCAGCGGATCAGGGAATCTCAGGAGAACGTGGAGACAAACGGCGTCGGCAACCTTGTGACCATCGAACAGAAGGATATCTTCACGCTGGATCTGAGCGGCGCCGACGTGGTTACGCTGTATCTGCTGCCGTCCCTGAATGTGAAACTCATCCCTCAATTGGACAAGCTCAAGCCGGGTTCCCGGATCGTCTCGCACGACTTTGACATGAAAGGCGTCACGCCGGAGCAGGTCGTCACCGTAGAAGAGGGCGGCGGGCTCACCCACACGGTTTATCTGTGGACGACTCCGTTGAAGAAAGAGTAGAAATCAAGCGGAACGTCATCCATCCATAAGCCTACGGGTCTTGTCGAAGGAGATCCCTCCATAGAAGACAGGCATGCGACTGGAGCGGCCGCAGGCGCTTGGCGATGGGGTGGTCATCGCGCATGCCGCCCGGGGAGACCGGCCGAGCGATGGGCGGCTTGCATCGGTGGCCTGGGATTTGAGGCTTCAACGAGGACCAAATGAGCAAAACCCCACTGACGAGGTATTGCGATTCCCGGTAAGAGAGAATGACTATCGGGTCGTCAGGCGGATCGATCGTCGATCTACGATTGTGGTTGTTGAGAACGAGAGAGAGGATGAGCAGACTCAAAAGAATCATCCTCTTATGTCTTTTGACGGCCTGTCTGTGCGGCTCGGTTGCGTTGACCGGCTGCAACACCATGGAAGGGGCCGGCGAGGACATCGAACAGGCCGGGGAAGGGATACAGCGGGCCGTGGATTGACGGGGGCAAGCGGAACACGGAGAATCGAGGTCGATATGGATAGGTCTGCGGGCCAAAAGATTAGGAGAACCACCAATGAAGAGGAAAGCGGTATGTATGTTGATGATGGGAGCGGTAGCCTTGTGTCTGATGGGCTGCGGCGAAGACGAGCAGGCCTCAACCACGGACAAGGGGGGGGCAACTACCAGTCAGGCGTCCGGCGACCAGAAGTCCGTTCAGCCGGCGCCCGGGGCGCCGATTGACACCCAGAGCACCGCTAGAACGGGAGAAACCGGCGGCGCCGTGGGCACGGCTGCGGATGCGCTCGCTCAGCAGAAGAACCAGTATGTGCAGGGCGCTGAGCAGATCCTGAACAGCATGGAACAGAAGTTGACGGCCTGGCAGCAACAGGCGGGAACGCAGGGAAGCCTGGAACAGCAGCAGAAGATCCAGGACCTCGCCAAGCAGGCCCAGACGGAACTGGCTGACGCTCGTTCGGCTGTGGACAAGATGAGGACCGCGACCGGGACTCAGTTGAAGGACGCCAAGGTGGCTGCGGACCAGGCCCTTCAGGATGCGGAGGCTGCGTTCAAGAACCTCCAGACCCAAATGGACCAGACGCAGGTGACCCAGGAGCAGTAACGGCAAGGGCATGGGCGAGGGACGCCTGGGCTGAGTGTGTGTTTCGAAAGTCGGATTGGATCGACCGGAAAGAGAACGGATTGGCGACAATCCGTCCAGGCATGAGGACTCCGATCAGAGTCTAGAGGGGGGCGGCGCGATGATGGGAGGGCGTTGCCGCCCCGCGTCTTATCCCGGCAGGGGGGAAATGCAAAGGGACGGCTCTGCATCCTGGCCCGGGTTGACGTCGGACGCACGATGTTTGCGTGGCGTTCGCCTCGGCAGGTGCACAAGGCGATAGCTGCCGCGGATATGCAGAAGGTCGGTCAGCAAGTCATGGGATTCTCAGGGCCGTCCCAGTTTCTTTCTTCAATATCGTCGGGCGTCCGCATCCCTGCAATGCCGGCTGGGGTGCAGTTCCTCGCGATGGGCAGGCGTCACAGCCGGGTGCGAGAGACCATTTTTTTGGTTTGACGACGTCGTGCGGTTCCTGTATGGTGATAGCGCTGCTGCATCGCCGGATTCGTCGAGCGACGGAGGCTTGGAGGATTCGCAGCATTTTGTTTTGGGCGTCCGTAGCTCAATTGGATAGAGCATCGGTCTTCGGAACCGGTGGTTGGGGGTTCAAGTCCCTCCGGACGCATTTCCCTTTTGGCGATGACAGGTGGTGCCAGCCTGTCTGTCTTAGTGGGCTTCGATAGACAGGGGGGATTCGGACAACCCGTCTAATACCAGAAGAGCGGGAATCTGGCGGCATTACCCGCAAACCCGATTCCTGGGCCAATACCGCGGATTTCAGTAGTGCAAGAAGTCCCAATTGATGCAGTCGAATG
>CALMMH010000618.1 GCA_937868145.1 uncultured Phycisphaerales bacterium | reverse complement strand
CGACGGCTTCGGCCCCGTCCAGGGCGCGTCGCCGTCCAAATACCTGATGGAGGGCAACCCGACCGACGAGAAGCCCCCATCCCCAGAAGACATCCTCGTGACCCTGCCGTAACGAGAAGCGGAGGAGGACGAGAGGATTCGTTGCACACATGACGCCGTCGCAGAAGAGACAACGTGGTCGCACAAACCGCGAGGGAGCCTCCAACGCAGCCCCTTCCGGCAGCAACGTTGCGTCCCGAGGCAAGACCCTGCTCAAAAAGGACGCCACGAGGAAGGGGTCCCGCCCGGCACAGCGAAAACGCGAAAAGAACCCGGAAGGCCGTCAAATGAAGGAACCCTGCCTGAAAGTGACCCTGCCCGGCGACTTGTACGAGCGGTCGGGCCAATGGTGGTGGCGAACGAAACTGCCGGGAGAGAACAAGGCCAAAACGAGACAGTTGAAAGCGCCCGAGACCGGTGAAGCCGTCTGCGATCGGGATACGGCGGAGAGGATCGCCGTCCAGATGTGGGAACAAGCCGTCCAGGAGAACGGGACAAGGCAAATCACCCGCGACTGCGCCGAAAAGGTCGAACGCCTCAAAGCGCAATTCCTGGACAAAGTCCGCCAGCTCACCGTAATCGTCGAATCGGCCAATGCCAGAGCTCAGGCCGAGGCTCAGGCTCGAACCGAGATCGAGGCCAGACTCAACGCCGTCCTCCAGACTTCCGGACAAAAAACGATTCCGATGTCCCCCGCACAGACGCAAAACCAGGTACCGCCGCAAGTCTTGGAGCAGGCAATAGGATGGGTTGCGCCTTCCGATCGTCTGCCTCGCGAGACCCCCGCGCAGCCCTGCGCACCAGTTCCCGCATCGACCGTAACGGAGAACGCGGATCCTCAGCCGCAAACCGGGATCTGCGAGTGTTGCGGCGCCCCTGAGGTTCTCGTATCCGACCTCGAAGCCATCGATTCAGGGCAGTTGCTCTGCCCGGATTGCATAGCCGCCCTTCACACGGACGTCTCTCGAATCGACGCAAAGGATTTTTCCGCCAGCCGCGCATAGACGCCGGCCGCGCGAATCACAGGCGCCTCGCGGACATGCCTCCCGCGGCATCCCGCTATGCCTTGACGATCTTCGAACGACCGCTGCGGACCTTGGCCGTGGCGTTGCGGGAATCCACCACGAGTTGCGCGTTCTTCACGATCCAGCTGTAATCGTAATCGCTGTGATTCGTCGAAATCACAACTGCATCGTAGCCGGCGAGCATCTTGGCCGTGAGTTTCTTGCTCGTCATCCGCAGGTCGTACTCGCGCTGCTTGTGCGTCTGGAGGATATAAGGATCGTTGTAGTCGACCTTCGCGCCCTTGCGCTGCAGCAGCTCGATCAACTCCAGCGAGGGAGATTCGCGGACGTCGTCAATATCCGGCTTGTAGGCCAGGCCCAACACCAGCACGCGGGAGCCCTTGAGGCTCTTGCGGCGTTCGTTCAGCGCGTCGGCGACCTTCTCGACTACGAAGTGCGGCATGCCGGTGTTGATCTGGCCGGCCAGTTCGATGAACTGCGTGGCCATGCCGTACTGGCGGGCCTTCCACGTCAGATAGAAGGGGTCGATCGGAATGCAGTGTCCGCCCAGGCCGGGACCGGGATAGAAGGGACTGAATCCGAAGGGCTTCGTGCTGGCGGCGCGGATCACCTCCCACACGTCGATCCCCATCCGATCGAACAGCATTTTCAGCTCGTTCACCAGCGCGATATTGACGCAGCGATACGTGTTCTCCAGAATCTTGGCCGCCTCGGCAACCTCGCAGTTCTCGACAGGCACCAGCGTCTGGATCGCCACGCGGTACACGCTCAGAGCGCGTTCGAGACTCTCCTTGCCCAGGCCGCCGACGACCTTGGGGATCGTCGAGGTGCGGAACTGCTTGTTGCCGGGATCTTCCCGTTCGGGCGAAAAGGCCACGAAGAAATCCTTCTCCGCCTTCAATCCCGACTGCTCCAGGATCGGCACCATGACCTCGCGGGTCGTGCCGGGATAGGTCGTGCTCTCGAGAACGACGAGCTGGCCCTTGCGGAGGTGCTTGGAAATGGTCTGACTGGTGGACACGATGTATTGCATGTCCGGCTCGCGGTTCTTCGTCAAGGGCGTGGGCACGCAGATGATCAGCGTGTCCGGCTTGGACAGTTTCGTCATATCGTCGGTGGCGTGGAACCGGCCCGACTTGACCATCTCCGCCATGGTCTCATGCGAGATGTGCTTGATGGGGCTCCTGCCCTTGTTGATCACGGCCACCATCTTGGAGTTGATGTCGAACCCCAGCACCATGGCCCCGCCCCGGCTGAACTCTCTCGCCAGCGGCAGTCCCACATAGCCCAGACCGATGATGCCCACGTAGGGACCGGTCGTCGCTTTGGCTGTCTCACGTTTTGCCACAGTCACCTCCGTTTCAAATTCGGGACCCGATAAATGTCGCTCATTGGCAGCCTTTACAGGCTCATTTACAAAGAGGTAGTATCGAATCGGAATCGTCTTTTGACAAGAAAAATCGCGACGGCCAGGAGGATGCCGATCACGTCGGCTGCATAGTCCCCCACGCTGGCGACGCGATTGACGAAGGGCTGGGTGATTTCATCGACGGCGCCGATGACGGCCAATCCGACCAGACCGATGACAAAGGTGGTGGGACGCGATCCCTCGGGCAGAGACAAGAGGAAGAGAAACGCAATCAAACCGTAGGCCAGCACATGCTCGATCTTGTCCAGCATGTGCTCGCTCAGAAATTCCGGCATCGCGGCCTGCGGGATGTGCGTCAACGTCAGCACCGTTCCCAGGGACACGAGCCAAGCGATCAGCCATCCTTTGTGGAACGGAAACGTTGTTTTGCGGTCTGTCATAGACCCATCATATCGACTCGACCCGGCCTTGTACAGAATCCACGGGAATCGTTACTTCTTGACTCCCATCAGATACTGTCCCAGGATCAAGTGGCTACGTTTGTCGCCTTTTTTCAGGCCCTTGGGCTTCATCCACAACCGATAACAACTGAGCTGCTGATCCTGCACGCCGGGCTTGGTTTTCGTGGAGTTCATCACTTCCCTCTCTTCCTCGATCGAGGCTGATTCGTCTCCCCATGGCGAATGCCTTGCGGGACTTCACGGCCGGTTGAATTGCTGCGAGACGGCCACACGCCGGGTCAGCCAATCCGGAACGGACGGCTGTTCCGTCTCTTGTTCGGCACGGCAGTAGCTATCCCAAATATAGCGAGCCTGCCCCGGGACTTCGAAGTACGGCGTCCAGGTGTTCACGATGGGAGCCTCCACCATCTGGTGAATCTCGTCCAGCCGCTCCCGCACATCACGGAGCATGCGGGTCAGCTGCTCATCGTGCACATCCAGGGCCGCCTTGGCCTCGTCATAGCGAATGCGCCGCGATCCGGTTCGGGCCTGCCGGGCGATCCAGTCGCACAGCCGTCGTTGTTCCTCCGTGAGGTCGAATCGGAATTGATCCATCACACTGCATTTCATGGTCTGCATCTCCACTATTATCTGTCCCATCGGCGTCCTGCCACGGGAGTCTCATCGGCCGAATCAGAACGCGCCTTAATCAAGTCAAAAGGGAAAATTGTTGATCGAAAGAGACTCTGCGGAACGGGTGCGGCAACTCGTGACGAGCCGGGACGGAGGTCAGACCGGAGCGATCGGACAATGCGGTGTCATTCCTGCGCAGGCAGGAACCCAAAGACGGTGAAATATGGGGAATAAAGCACGCCAAGGCCTGTCACTTCCCTTTGGGCGGAAATAACAGGCCTTGGATCGAGATGAAAGACAAAGCGGTTGTTACTCGCCGAAGCTGGTTCCGACGGCGAGCGCCGCCCGGACGAGGTCGCTGTTCCTCGGGACGGTCTTGGTCTTTCCGGCCACCTGGCCCAGGTTAATGCTTGAAAGACGCCCATCTTTGAGAACGACCAGATGGTTCTTCACGCCCTTCATGAGCAATTCCATGGCCATGTGCCCAAAATTCGTCGCCAGGGTCCGATCATACGGCGTGGGCGTCCCGCCGCGTTGGATGTGCCCGAGCACCACGGCACGGCAATCCAGGGCCGTCTTGGCGCCGATCTCGGCCGCCAGCTTGTTGGCGATGCCACCCAGGCGAATCGGATCGGGGCTGCCTTTGACGCGATGGCTGATCACCATTGATCCGTCCTTGGCCTTGGCCCCTTCGGCCGCGACGATGATGCTGAATCGCTTGCCCCGGCTGGACCGGCCCAGAACGTACTCGCAGATCTTCGACAGATCGTACGGAATTTCCGGGATCAGGATGACGTCCGCCCCGCCGGCGACGCCTGCGTGCAGAGCGATCCAGCCGGCGTAACGTCCCATCACCTCGACGATCATCACGCGGTGGTGCGAGCTGGCTGTGGTGTGAACCTTGTCGATGGCTTCGGTGGCCGTCGTCACAGCGGTGTCGAAGCCGAACGTCACGTCCGTGCCAAAGAGGTCGTTGTCGATGGTCTTGGGCACGCCCATGACCGTCAGGCCCCGCTTGGCGAACTGGGCCGCGGAGGCCATGGTGCCGTCGCCGCCGATGCAGACCAGGGCGTCGATCCCCCGCTCCCGGAGAGCCCGCAGGCAGTCCTCGGACACGTCCTTGTACTCCAGCTTACGGCCGCTCTTAACCGCGTAGCGGAAGGGGTTGGCGATGTTGCTCGTGCCCAGGATCGTTCCGCCGAGCGTGAGGATGTTGCTCACGTCATTGAAAGTCATGCGTTCGATGCGGTCCTCGATCAGGCCGAGGTAACCGTCCTGGACGCCCCACACGTCGAGCTCGTACTTGTTGATGGCGGTCTTGACCACCGCCCGGATCACGGCGTTCAGGCCGGGGCAATCGCCGCCGCCGGTCATCACGGCTATCGACTTGATTCGCTTTACAGCCATCGGATTCACTCCATGCCAGTTAAGGCTCCAACCCTCTACGAAAACGGTCGTATTACTATACGATCCGCTCCGCCCGGCGTCAATGTTACGATGGCCTTGCCCGCGGGTGAAGGATCTCGTAGGGACGAATGCCATGCTGGCGTCATACGCCTCGCCCGCGTCGCGTCCACGCTTTCATAGACACGCGTCGTCCCGTGTGATATCCTGCCCGGATACAGGTGAAATCGAAACCGTCGATACAGGAGCCGATGCCATGCCCCGAACGAAGATCGTGGCGACGCTGGGACCCGCCAGCAACAACTACACCATGCTCACGAAGATGGTCCGCGCCGGCCTGGACGTGGTCCGGCTCAACTTCTCCCATGGGACGCACGAGCAGCACGCCGAGTCGATCGACCTCGTCCGCCGGATCAACAAGAAGTACCGCCGGCACATTCGCGTCATGCAGGACCTCGAAGGTTTTCGCATCCGCATTGGGCACTTCGACGGCGAAAAGATCCGTGTCCTGAAGAATCACTCCACCGTCTGGCTGACGAACGATCTGAACGCCGGCGGCGACAAAATGATCCCCTTCGATTACACGGGCGATCTGACGCGCATCAAGGCGGGCCAGATGATCTACATCGACGACGGCTTGCTGGCCCTGCGGGCCGAAAGCATCCACGCCGGCAGCATCCGGGCCACCGTCGTCGAAGGGGGCGTTCTCAAGGAGCGAAAAGGCATCAACATGCCCGGCGCTCCGCTGGCGTTCAAGGCAATGACCGAGAAGGACCGCAAGGACCTCGAGTTCGGGATTCAACACCAGGTCGACTACGTCAGCCTGTCCTTCGTGCGAACCGCCGGCGACGTCCTCGAAGCGGCGGCCCTCGTCAAGCCGCACCTGCCCGACTGCCGGATCGTGGCCAAAGTCGAGAGCCGCCAGGCCATCCGCAACATCGACGAGATCGTCGACGCTTCCGACGGAATCATGATCGCCCGCGGCGACATGGGCGTGGCGATCCCGATCTATGAAGTTCCCGTCGTTCAGAAACAAATCATCCGGAAATGCAACGCCGCGGGCAAATTCGTCATCACCGCCACGCAGATGCTCGAACACATGACCGAGAGCAGCCGGCCCACCCGCGCCGAAGTCACCGATGTGGCCAACGCGATCCTCGACGGCACCGACTTCGTCATGCTCTCGGCCGAGAGCGCGGTCGGCAAATACCCCTACGAGTCGGTCCGCATGATGAACGAGATCATCAAGTTCACGGAGCAGTCGCAGCCGGAACTGGAGAAGTCGGCCAAAGTCTCTGTTCGTCGCGGCACTCGGCGTCCGGTCAGCACGTGAAGGAGACCGCGGGATCGCCGAGCAAGAACACAACAGGACCGAGATTCGACCCGCTCGAACTGACGACATCGACAGTCTGCTCGTCATTGAGGAGCGGTGCTTCAACGTCGATTACTACGCCTTCTACACCTTCGATCGTCGCGATTTTGAACTCTATCTGGATGATCCGGAGACCCTCTTTCTCACGGCGGTCCTCGACGGCCGGATCGTGGGCTATGTCTTGGGCCCCGTCGAAACATGGCAGAGTCCCCCCGCCGCACACGTCGACAGCATCGCCGTGTTGCCCGAGATGCAGCACCAATGCATCGGCAGCCGGTTGATCGAGTCCTTCATGCAGCAAATCCGCCTGCTTGGCTGCGAGGTCGTCATCCTCGAAGTCTCGCCTGCCAACAAGATCGGCCTGGCCTTCTTCGCCCGCTACGGCTTCCGCAAACTGCACAGGCTCCGCAACTACTACGGCAAAGGCCTTCACGGCCTCCTGATGGCAGCACGCTGCAACCCGGCGCAATTGAATGAATCGGACGAATGGGACCAATAGGACCCAGGGGACGGTAACCGCCGAGATCGATTCGCGGATTTCGAGTGGCCCTGGCAGACAGGAAACGATATAATGGTTTCCTGTTGCGGATGGACCGACACATTGACCCACGGAGGCGGGTTTCCACTTGATCATTGTCGCGACGGCAGCGCCGCACGACCTCGGCGGGATGTGTAATGAACACGGAGCGAACAACCAGCGAGCAGTCTCTGGCCCGGAGATTGATGTCTATCGGTCGCGGGTGGGCCGTCGCGACGATCGTCGCCCTGCTGCTGCCGACTGCGAGCTCTCGTGCATCGGAAGGATACATCAGCCTGTACTACAATGTCGAAGGCGTCGGCGAATCGAGCTATTGGCTCTACCACAGTCCGAACGCTTCCGAGGGACTCGACGACCAAGACAGAACCTGGCAATTCACCACCTGTGCTTCCTGTCAGACCGACGTCAAAGCCGTGTCGTCTGTCGCAGGCGAGAATCTGAAGTTGGACTATCGACCGCTCACTAGCGAGACCGAGGTCTCCGTCTACTGCAGCGTGGTTTCCAGGAACGGCGACCCCGTCGTAATCGGCAACGCCCCCCAATGGGTTACTCTCTATATGGACGGCTTCGAGGGCTACGACGTCGCCGTGAACGGTCTCGATGCGCGCACGACCAGTCGAATCGATCTGGAACCGGTGACCGGGACTTTCTCGTCAGGGTCCGTGCTGAAGACGTTCAGCATCAGCTTCAGCAGGCGGTCCGACTACGTGCCTGGAGACCCGGATGAAGGCGAAGATGGAGATGAGTACGGAGAAGAACCCGTTCCGGACGAATCCGTCAACGACGACCCCATCCCCGACGCCCTGCTCATCGCCAACTCCATCGAAGGCTGCCCCGCAAGCCGGACGGACGTCTGGACCCTGGTGCAGGGTCGGGGCGATCTCGACTCCCTCGACGCCAACGACGTCCGACGCGTCGAGCCATCGGGGGCGGGTTTCCACTCCCTGATCGCCTCTACCGTTGCGGACGCCGCAACCGGCCGGCGGCTTCTTCTGGCCGTGGACGCCAGGCCGCCCAAAAGCGTACAAGACATCGACCTGTCCATCGGCGTGGAATCCGCTTCGGACAAGGTGGTATCATTCGCCTCGCCTGCCGCGAACACGTTGGTGTTCAGCTTCCCCACAGGCGCGACCGACTGCTTCGTCGGCAAGCCCATCACATTTCAGTTGTACGACCCGACCGACGCCGACGCCGCGTACCCGGTGTGGGACGTCCGCAAGATCATTCTCAACAATCAAGGCATCCTGCCGCTGGAGAACTTGACGGGTTCGTTCGCCAGCGGCGTGGCATATCTGTGTGCTCGCGTTTCGACGAGCAGACTGCTGGGCGACATCCTGCGAGATGGCCGGATCGACCTTGACGACTACAATCTGATCGCCTCACAACAAGGGTTCGTCGGCTCCAGCGACGCAGACATCGCAAGCCCCAAAGGCCTCGGACTGCCGGACGGCGCCGTCGACATGTGGGACCTGCACTACCTGTACGGGTTGCTCGCCGACTCGGACAAGGCAAAAACGATGCCACCGGTGCTGCCGGTCCTGACGGAAGGGTTCGAGTCGGGCAACCTCAACGCCCTGGACTGGGACTCGCTGCAATGGCCGCATTGGCTCGTCACGTCCGACGATCGGCACTCGGGGATCTACAGTGCCCGGCCGGGCAAGATCTCTCACGGCGGGACCACGACCCTGTCGCTGACTCTGGACTGCACGGACGGCCGGATCTCCTTCTGGAGAAAGGTCTCCAGCCAGTACTACTGCGACTACTATCGCTTCTACATCGACAGAAAGCTCCAGGAGGAACTCTCCGGCGAGGTCGCCTGGTCCGAGGTCTCCTTCCCTGTCGGAGCAGGGACCCACACGTTCCGCTGGGAGTACGAGAAGGACGAGACCGGCTCTTCCGGCCAGGACACGGTCTACCTCGACGACCTGATCTTCCCGGCCCAACCATAGGCGAGCCAACAACGGAGGGCCCTGATGACGCCCGCCGTCGCGAATCAGACGCCGGTCGGAGGCGATGGGCTCTGCGAATGGACTGTTCAGGCAGCGAAGGCTTTCGATGTACGCGTGAGATCAATCCATGCGTGCGTTCACTCTTTACGCACCTGGAGCGGGCTCCCTTGCGGGAATTTTGGACGGGTTTCCTGCGTAACGTTTGCGGGAATGATTACTTCTTCTGCCCCGGCTTCTTGACCGGCGGAGCGTACCACGCGACGCCCTGGTACTTCCACGAGTCGGACAGGGCTTTGACCATCATGTCCTTGGTGGCCGCGTCCATCGTGTAGAAATGTTGGTTGAGCTTGTCGGACCAGAACTGGTAGACCGGCCTGGCGCCCTCCGGCTGATGGCCCTCGGGATAGGCGAAGAAGGCGATGCCCTGATACTTCCAGGCCGTTGAGAAGTTGTCGATCATTCGGTACTTCTCTTCTTCGCTGATCGTACAAAAGTGCCGCTTGTTCGTCGTTGAGACGAAATGATACACCGGGGCGGCGTTCTCGATGACGCCCATGTAAATGCTCGGGGCGAATCCCTGGCTGGCCGGGTCATCGAAATCCAGAGTGGGTTCGTTCGGCTCAGCAACCGTCGCGGCGGGCTTCGCCGGCTGGGTCGCGTCCTGCTTCTGGGCGGCCGCAACCGGTTGCGAAGGAGCAGTCTGCGTCGGTTTGGGCTTTTCTGCCGGTGCGACGGTCGGAACTACCGCCGCTTTGGCGTTCGGGTCTTCAACCGGCTTTGCCGCAGTCACCGGCGGTTTGACCGCCGGAGTCTGGCCGGCTTGCGGTTGAGCAGTCTGGGACGCCACGTTCGGGTCCTTCACCTGCGACGGCTTGGCCACCGTGGAATCCGCGGTCGCGGAAGACTCGACAGGCTTGACCGGAACCGATTGGTTCCGTTCGAGATTCGAAAGAAGGGTTTCCGTCGCAGCTTCACCCGAATCGTGAATCTGCCCGGCCAGGATGAGATCCGTCAAGCCGGGCTTGTTGGTCTTTGAACCGTCCTCTGCGCCGGCAGCGGGAGTCCGGTCGGACGTTTGCGTGTTCTCGTTCGGCTGCGTCGGCTCGAGTTCAGCCTCGGCAGTCTGCGACTCGATGGACGGGAACTGCTTTCGTGGATCGCGGAGCGCCAGGCTGTGGAAGTTGCCCGCGGCGATCAAAGCAAAATGGTCGCCGTCGGGAGTCGCGCACTGCCCGTACGAATCCTGACCCCAGGCCTCGATGCGACCATCCCGTCGAAGAGCCAGATTGTGAAGCGATCCGGCGGCGATGGCAACGAAGTCGTTGCCCGACGGAATTCGACACTGACCTTCACTGTTGCGGCCCCAGGCGACGACCGCGCCGTCGGCCTTCAGAGCCAAACTGTGCACCGTGCCGGCGGAGATGTGAACGAATTTGTCGCCCTCAGGCGGCGTAGCCTGACCATCTCCGTCGCTGCCCCAACCGACGATCGTGCCGTCGGCTTTCAGCGCGAGGCTATGATAGTACCCGCCGCAGACCTCTACGTAGTCTTTGCCCGGCGGGACATCGCACTGCCTGGATTCATTCCAACCCCAGGCAACCAGCGAACCATCCAACCGAATACCCAGACTGTGCCAGGTGCCGGCCGCAATGGCGCGGAACTTGGTGTTTCGCGGAACGCTGCACTGCCCGCGGGAATTGTCGCCCCAGGCAACGACGACGCCGTCGGCCCTCAGAGCCAAGCTGTGGTAGAGACCTGCCGCGATCGCGACATAGTTGTTGCCGAAAGGAACGTTCGCCTGGCCGGCGGTATTCTCGCCCCAGGCCCTCAGGGTGCCATCGGGGGTCAGCGCCAGGCTGTGGTAGCCGCCCGCACAGATGGCCATGCATTCCTGGCTGGGCACGGCGTTGTACCGGCTTCCGACATTGTTGCCCCAACCCAAGACCTGGCCCGGCTGGGCATGGCACAGCCCCACTGGGGCAGCCACAAGCAATCCCAGAACCATCAGCCGTTTCGCCCACGCGGCTTGAACATTATGAATCCAAACGTCTGTCCTCATGCAGGGTAACACTCACTGACAACTACCTCTTCACCCACCTGCCTCCACAATGGAACACCGGCCCCGCTTATCGCAACCAGCCGGTTCCTTTTATTGTACACCATTCCATGACCAATTCAAGGGCAAACCCCCTGATTCCCCAGACCGAATTACCCAACTCACCCCACACTACTTCTTTTATCGTCATTTTCCAGGGCCTCAATCTTCCCTTAGCCATTTTTCCAGACGCGACGCAGGAGGCTGGCACCAGGGCGATCTAAACGACTGCTCTGTCCAGGACGCCACGTCGCAGTTCAAGCTCCTGTGCATTCTACAGGCTCTATGATTGCTGTATGCCCTATGAGATCTGTAGGAAATACAGTATCTGTAGTGACGCACGTGCGTCCAGCGTAGCGTCTCTTGGAATAGCTTCGCCCATCACAGTCCGATAGTACCGTCGTATTCGAAAGAATGGACGGGTTCTATGAGATTTGCCTCTGATCCAGTGACCGGGGAAATGTGCAGCCACGGCGCCAGCCCTCTAGTGATGAACTCGTACGTTCAGGAAATGCCCCACATTCCGATTGAGATCTCTTACCGAGACTCAGCAGAACGGTTTTGCTCCGGGGCGAGGATCTTCTGGCGGTCAAAGACCTTCTCGGCCTTTACTCGAATGGATTTCCCACACCCATGCCTCACAGGGTTCTCGGACCTGCGAAAACCCGAAGAAATGCCCCTCTCCTGGCGAAGTTTTTTTCGCCCAATTCGTGCCGATCCTGTTTTCTTCCGAGGATGTCGCATCCTCGCCTTCGAGTCCGTCGCGTGAGAACAAGAAGAAGAAAGGATTCGGACCGAGCAAGAAAGAGACCGGATCGATGGGCGACCGGCTGAGTGCCGCCACTCGCCCCGATCCGGTTGTGGCACTTCTCAGAAGGATTGATCGGTAGACAACCCGTCCCGCACGTCCACGGGAGGACCCTTTTCGGGCGAAATCGCAGAGCAATACACTTCTCGCATGCCGTTGGCATCGTCCATCCATACCATGTACGGCTCGCCGCACCCAGCGACGCCGAGAGCAACCTCGCACTGATTGCTTTCCACGCCTTTACCGTCCACCAGGACGTTGACACGGCACGAACCGACGCTCACATCCGCCAGATACAAATCCTCGCTGCTGTTACGGCCGTCGATCCAACAGGCAAGCACCTGCTCTACCCCGTCGGCGCCGACGGTGACGGCAAGGGCCGGCGCCTGTTGATCCGCACCCGAGGCCTCGTCGATCAGATCGACGCCGTTCAGCGGGCTCATGGGCAAACCTTCCGAAACGGCATAAAAGACGTCCCTATCGCCGCCAATGTCATCCACCCAGGCCATATGCAACAGGGAAGCGGTCAAGCCGGCCGCGACGGTAATCTGCGACTGATTCGATTCGGCGTTCGCAACCGGCACATTCGTCCAAGCTCCGTCCGTGGAGGCGGCTCCGTAGA
>CALMMH010000617.1 GCA_937868145.1 uncultured Phycisphaerales bacterium | reverse complement strand
TCCGCCGGCGTGAAGATGACCGCGGTCAAGTCGATCGTGATCGGCGTCGGCAACAAGACCGCTCCGACCACGGGCGGAACCGGCATCCTTTACATCGACGATCTCGGCTTCGGCGCTCCGTTGCCGTGATGAATCGAATGGAGCATTGTGCCGTCCGCAAGACGCATGATGTGCCTGGAGACACAAAGCGGGGCCTCGTCATAAGACAAGGCCCCGCTCTCTTTTTGCGCCTGTCCAACGGGACAGAGAGAACAATATGAATGGGTCTGTAGTGTGGATTCTCAACCCACGCGGTTTCTACGGTTTGTACAGGTTCTCGACAACTCTGATGTCTTCCGGCATCGCAGGATTGATGAGCATCACCGGCTCTGTCACGAGAGCTTCGGCCAGATCGTGAGATGAGCCTTCATGGTCGCCTCGCCAGATGAGGTCGAACTGGAACTCCATGATCCCGTGCTCGTCGGCGACGAAGTTGGTGTACCAGAAGTTGTTGAAGATCATGGAGAGCAGACGATGTGAATTCTGCGGCGGTGATTGCCGCAGCGCCAGCGTGGGCGAATCGCCGATCGTCATCAGGGGCGCATCGCGGCTGACCCACAACCATCGGCCTTCCGGCGTCGCGTAATCCGCCCAGCCGTCGAAGGCGAAATAGTCGCGGCAGGTTCCCGCCAGTTGATCGGCAAACGGCGTGAACGGCTGACCCCCGCTGCTCAGATGTGGCAACGTCTCGCCGACCGGCAGGGGGAATGCGACGTAATAGATCTCCGGGGCCGCATTGGAGATCCGGTTGATCCTCAATGTGAACCTCGCTCGCGGCTGGCGTTTCCAGATCTCGACGATGCGGGTCCCCCACTCCAGACGCGGGTGCCGAAGGGCTTGCGTATAGAGGAGCGTGTGGGACGTCTCCTGCAGGGTCGCGTTGCTTTCCGCAGTCGCGGGGATCTCTTCGAGCTTCTCCCGTCGCATTTGCTCGCGAGCCTCGCCTCGCCGGCCTCGGATGTCGGCCAGGATGTGACGCGGAGCGAAGCCGTTGACCTTCACCGCGAGAAAATCGCCCGAGCCTTCGAGGAACAGCGGCTGTTTCATGCCGGGCCAGAGGGCCGAGGTCGGCCAGCCCGTCGCATCGGTCTTGATTTCCGGAACGCCGGCCGGGACGGATTCGGATTCGATTGCGTCCTTGCTCAATCGCAAATGGCGGATCGAGTTGCCGTCGAGTTGCTCCACCCAGAATTTGGCCACTTTGTTCGGCGCGTTGTCGGAGAACGTGGCGGAAATGTCCTCGCGGGTGAGGTCTTGCGGCGTACGCGGCCGGCCCCAGGGCTCGATTCCCGGCTCGAAGTAGAGTTTCATTTTCTCCCCGGTCTTCGGGTCCTCGATGGTTTGGTAGTTGTCTCGCAGGCACGTGGCGATCATCCGCACCCACCCGCTGAACGCCGCCGGAGCGGGATTGGCGAGGAACAGGCCTTCTCCTTCGCCGACGAGCTTGGTTCGGGCCCGTTGCGACAGGAGCCATTCGGCCTTTGCCATAGGGCGATACGCGAGGATGCTTTTTTCCGTGAACTGGCCTTGCGTATCGAGGCTGTAGGGTCTGGCTACGCTGAGGCTCGAGCCCCAGGTGTGCTCATCGAAGAGGCACAGATCTCGATAGAGGGCATCGATTCTCTGACTGGCGGACTCATCGACAGGTCCCCACACCGGCGACTGCGCTGCGGTCAGGAATCGCTTGGCGGCCCGGCTGGCTGCGACCTCACGCGGGGCCGAGCCGGTGCCGTTGGCCCACCAATCGGTCCATTCGCCGGTGTGCTCGGGGGCGTCGTCGCCCATGGATTTTTCCATGCGCTGCATTGCGTCGGCCACCGTGGTCAGTCGCAGACGAGGCTCAAGTCCCAGGCGGTTCCATGCGGCGACGAAATCGGCCAGCGGCGCAAACGGCGGATCATTGTCGAATCGCCATTGGCTGGTGATCGAAAGGGTCAGCACGTCGTATCGATAGCCCGATTTCTCGATGCTGCGGACACGCTCGACGCACTGGCGATGCGCCCGGCGGACCGATTCCTCGTCGCTGCGGAGAATGTCTCCGTCGCGGGGCGGACGGTATCGCGTGTCGGCCGCCAGCGGCACGGGGCCTCGCCGCCATTCGCCGGGCTCGAAGAAGTCGAAGCCCGAGCCGTAGCCGATGTTCAGCCAGACGAAGAGCCGCCGGCCGTCGGGCATTTTCCACCAGAAGGCCGAAGGCCGCGGGAACGGCACGCCGCCGCTGTCTTCGTTGATGCCGGTGAACAGGAAGCGGACGCCGCGGTCGAGCAGGGCCAGGGCTCCGGCGCGGGGCATTCCGTTGACGTCGTTCTGGACCGCGACCTTGGGATCAACCTGTTTCCACAGATCTTCGGGAAGCCAATGGACCATCGTTTGCCATTGCGCCGCATTCAGAAAGGGCGTGTTGTTGCAGGCCAGCGCCGTGATCTCCAGTTGGCCGGACCGAACCGCCTTGAGGAACTGCTTGCGCCGGGCCTGGGTCGCCGACTGCCACCAGTCGTTGACCGGCAACGTTGCTTCAGCAGTCCAATAGAAGCGTTTATCCGCCGGACCCTTCATCGAGTCGAGGATCGTGTCGATCGCGATGTCCAAATAGCGACAGTACAACTCGCGACAGACCGACGGGCTGTCGGTGAAGCCCACGTCCGTGTGGGAGAAATGCACCAGGTTGATTTCCTTGATGATCGAGGCAGGCTCGGCCTGGGCGAAGGACTTCGGCGGACGCAGACACACGCAGGTCAGAATCATCGTCAGGGGGAAGGCCCATTTGCGGATTTGTGGATCAATGTGCTTCATGCTCATGGCGGTTCTCCATATAAAACTGTAGACGACGTCCCTTTCTGTCGTGGGCACATGATACCATCGCGGAGAGGTTCCCCTCAACTCCCGATTGCGAAGCGGCCCTCAATGAAACGGGGCCCGTGTCGTTGGACACAGGCCCCGTCGAACTGCTGTGCTGCGGTCTGTCGGGTTACTGAGCCGAGCGCCCGTAACCGAGGTCGTCGATGAACACCATGCCCTTGCCGCCGGAGGTCGTGGCGCCCTTGGCGCCGACGCCGATGATGATCTTCTGCACCTTCGCGAAGTTGACGCCCGCGAAGTCGCTCATCGGAGCGGTCCAGCGGGTCCAGTCCGCGACGGTGGCCGCCGTGTCGCTGGTGACCGTGGCGCTCTTGCCTGCGCTGTCCTCGATGGTCAGGTACATGCCGGCCGCATCATTGTACAGGGCTTTGTCGATCACAGCGCCCTGCCAGGAGCCGGTGACCGTACCGGTCATGGCGATGCCGTCGAAATCGTAGGTCCGATCCTCGCCGGCGGCGTGCGACGTCACGGCGATGCCGATCAGGACGGGGTCCTCCATCGTGACGACCGCCGAACCCACTTTGACCCAGGTTTTTCCGTCGGCCGACACGGAGCCGCTGAGACTCTCGCCGGCCCGCTCGATCTTGACCCAGTACGGCGGGGCGATGGCCAGCGTGCTGTCGCTGTTGCCCGAGCCGCCGTCGGTGGTCGCGCGGTACTGGAAGCTGGCGCCGTTGCCGGCGCTGCCGGTTATGGCCATCATCGCATGGGTCGAGCCGCCATTGACGCTGTCGCGAATCATGACGCCGCCCTTGGCCCAGGTGTTCGAGCCGGCGCCGTTGCTGGCGACGCGGGCGACGATGTTGCCGTCGCCGCTGAAGGTCTTGTAGGCATAGGCGAACTCATCGGAGTTGTTCCAGATGTCCGCGCCGGCGCCGGTGAGACTCATCTTGCCGTTGGTCTCGGCGACCGTTACAGCCGTCGGGACGGGATAGCCGCGAGTCCAGAGACAGACTTCCGAGGCGCCGTTGCCGGTCCAGTTCTGGGACGTCTCGAACTCTCGCTCGGCCTCGCTGACATAGGGCGACTCGGTGTTGTCGTAGGCCATAGGCATGGACTGCCCGCCGCTGTGGACGATCGTCTGCTCGGCGAAAGGCGATGCGTCATACCCGACCTGCGAGCCGCTGGCCTGGGTGGTCAAGCCGTCGATCCAGGCGCTGTAGA
>CALMMH010000616.1 GCA_937868145.1 uncultured Phycisphaerales bacterium | reverse complement strand
TTCTCCATCACCACGCCGCGGGTGGGCAGGTTTGCGAGCCGTTGCTCGATCCGCTCGACCGGCAGATCGAGATGGACGATGACGCCGTGCCCGGCCAGGGACCGCATCGCCTGCTCGCTGTAGACCACGCTGCCGCCGGTGGCGATGACCGCGTTGGTCAGATCGATGCAGGCCGCGTAGTCCTCCTCGATCTTGCAGAAAGCGGCCAGGCCCTCGGCATCAATGATCTCCTGCAACGACCGCCCCTGCGCCGCCTGGATGAAAACGTCGGTGTCGAGGAAGTAGCGCCCCAGGGCCTTGGCGAGCAACACCCCGACGGTGCTCTTGCCCACCCCCGGCATCCCGATCAACACGATGTTCCTGCCCTTGAGGTCCATGGTATCGGCATAGAGTAGCAATCCACGCTACCTGTGACAATAACAAAGGTCGCGTCTCGACAAGAGCCCTGGTCTCTCTCATTGCAGAGACATGCGTCAATGGGTTTTCCTCACTCCCGCCCCCCCTGAGAACGATTCGTGCCCACTTCCTGCCCCAGCACTCGTAATCTGCCCCGAACCTATGACAATCGTAGGCCCTTTTCAAGTTGTCACTATTTCGGGCCGACAACAGCACATAGGACAGAAACCCAACCGAGGGATATAGAACTCTCACAACATGATGGGTAGAACCGTCTCGGCTAAGCGAAAGGGTCGATATGGAACTGTTTGCGCCGCGGTCAAATTGCTTCGTCGCCCACTTCGACATGCTCGGAATGAGGACTATCATCCAGGAAGACCTCGATCAAGCCTGGGATCTACTCTTGGATTTCGAAGATGCCAGAACACAGTCCAGGGACTTGCCGCTTAGTGAAGACACACGGCGATCGATTCGAGAGATCGTCTTCTCTGATACAGTGGTCTTCATAAGTCAAGCCGACGGTCCGGGAGACCTGCACGCCATCATCGCCCGATCCTTGGAGCTTTTTCGTGCCTCATTCGCCGGCGGGATTCCTGTTCGTGGTGTAATTGCCCACGGATCAATGGCAATTTCCGATGACCCGCTTCGATTCATAGGACAGGCTCTTGTGGATGCTCATGATCTCGGCGAGAGCCAGAAGATTCTCGGAGTGTCGCTTCAACGTGAGGCCACGCTGCTATTTGAGAGGAACCCGTTCAAGTTCACATCTGGGGCACACGTTCTCGTGGACTGGGATGTTCCGACGCAACAGGGTTCAGAGAACCGTTCTGTGCTGAATTGGCCGCCCTTCTGTCACACGTATTTCCCGAAAGGCTTTCCCGTGACACCTGAAGAACTCTATGGCCGTTTCAAGAGGGAAGAATTCGCTTGCCTTCCACAGGAGGTCCAGCAGAAGTACAAGAACACGCTGGAATTTATCCTGTATAGTTCCCAGGTGATTCCGAGAACATCTTGATTCTGTCGGCGAGGACTTGAGTAGAGTGTCCCAAGATTTGCCGGCGTCGCCAGTCGAAGGCCAGATTGATGGCCGTTCGGCGGGCGTAGGCGTGCCAGCAGTCGATGCCTCCCTGCTCTTTGGCGACGCTCAATTTGACGAACAGCTCCTGCATGAGTTCCTCGGCCACGTCCCGGCGCAAGGTGAGCCGGGTCAGCAGGGCGTACAGACTCGCCCCGGATCGATCCAGCAATTCGAGCAGCTCTGTCCGCCGGTCGCTCACTCCAAGCTCCTGTCCGGTTCGTGCCTCGTCACTTCACCATTATAGACGGACAGGGCCGGCCCCGCGCAACAACAAACCGGCGCAAAATGAAAACGGCCGGGCTCCGTTGCCCGGCCGTCTTTGAATCGCGAGGACCTGGGGGTATTACTTCTGCTGAAGCTCGTCCGGATGGGCGTTGACGAAGCCGGCCGGGGGCTCCATGGGGATGAAGGTGTCGGGCGGAAGCTGCGGATCGTAATCGAATTGATCCTGCACGATCGTCAGGGCGCACTTCAGATCGCCCGTCACAGGCAGTCCGGAATGCTCGATTCGCATCGGCAGTCTCGTCTCGACGTCGAACCAGATTCTACTGGCTCTCGTCTCCGGGTTGTCCCCAGGCGCGAGGGTTTGAATCTCAAAACCGACGCAGGTGCGGCCGTCGATGGTCCGCTCTTCCAGCAGTCTCTGCGCCCGGTCCATCTGGGCCACGCAGGCGCGCATCCTTTCGATGGGATCCATTTCGCCGAAGCTCCCCTTGTGCCTGACCGCCCCGTAACACTTCAGATCGAACCGCACGCCGGTCTGGATCATGTCGTTCCCGTCGGGAATGTACCATTGGATCTCCCGCAGGGAATTGCCGTCGTAGATGTCCCGGCGATAGCTGTCTTTCGATATGGAGAACTGGGTCCACGTGCTGGACACATCCTCCGAGCCATCGGCGTTGACAGACACCATCTGCTCTCGACAAGTCACCGCTTTGATCGTATCGAGAGCCGCCAACAACTCCTGCCCCAACGCGGCGGGCGAGCCGAGCCACCATCGGGCGGTGCTCGCGCCGCCGAAGGGCCAGAACGTAATGCCAGTCAGAACAATCGCAAGCACCGCCGCCGCAAGGGCGAGTCTTCCTGTTTGAGTCTTCATACTCCATCTCCATATTTCAGGCCGGCCTGCCGCCGGCTGTTGCTCGTGGGATTCATCCAATGCACTGTAGAGATTCTCAAGCGTTTCCCGCCGCCCGTCGGCGGTGTTCTGATAACGCAATCGCTGAATCATGCTTTCGAGAGAACGGTCCGATCTCATTCTTGCACCTCGCCATTCAAAAGCGAACGCAGTTTGTCCAATCCGTACCGGTACCGGCTGATCGCCGTTTTGACAGAGACTCCCTGATGCCGTGCGACTTCTCGGAACTTCAGCCCTGTGTGCACGTGGAGCATGATCGCTTCGCGCTGCTCGTACGGCAGTTCCTCGATCGCCGCCCGCAGACGAAGGATCTCGTCGCTGCGGATCACCATCTGAACCGGCCCATCCGAGCCGGCGGCGATGTAATCCGCATCTTCGATGGGCGCCAGCCGCTCTCGGGCCTGTCTGCGCCAGCAGTCCCTGACCCGGTTGGCGACCG
>CALMMH010000615.1 GCA_937868145.1 uncultured Phycisphaerales bacterium | reverse complement strand
CCAAGACCCGGGGCGCCGCCCGCGCCGGCTGTGCCGCCGCCGCCGGCCACACCGGCTGTCCCAACGGGCTCGCCGTTGCCGCCGTTGCCGCCATTGCCGCCGTTGCCGCCATCGCTGCCGCCATTGCCGCCGTTGCCGCCGTTGCCACCCGCATACTGGCTGGTGGCCACGTCGATCCGGGCCTGGCTCTCGCTGACGACCGTATCAGACATCTCTACTTGGCAGTCATCACCGAAGAAGATCGCACCGCCCCAGGATCGGCCACCGTTGCGGCCCATGCCGCCACCGTTGCCGCCGTTACCGCCGTTGCCGGCGACTGCGGCAGCGCCGTCCTGTCCGGCCTCGCCGGCCGGCTCGCCGTCGCCGCCATCGGCTGCGACACCGCCCACACCGGCGTTACCCCCGTTACCGCCTGTGCCGCCGGCGCCGCCGGCAGCTCCTACGCCTTGACGGATCCAGGAGCCCTGGACCGTGGTGTACTTGATCGTGGGCCGGCAATTCGGACCGAAGTACATGGCGCCGCCGAGGGCTTCGCCACCATTTCCGCCGTTGCCGCCGTTGCCGGCGTTTCCGCCGCTGCCACCGGCTCCGCCGTTGCCGCCGTTGCCGCCGTTGCCGCCGGGACCTTGGGCGCCGTCGCCGTAGCCTTCGCCGCCGTTCTGACCGGCTTGACCGTCGCCGCCGGCTTGACCGTCGCCGCCGGCCGCACCATCCTGGCCCTGGCCGCCGAAGCCGCCGTTGCCGCCCATGGCGTAGCAATCGATGATCGTGCAATGCAGGATCGTCGGGACGCTGTTGGCGTCAAAGTAGAAGGCGCCGCCGAACCCATGTCCGGCCGTGCCGCCATCGCTGCCATTCGCTCCAGCCCCGCCATCGGCGCCGGGAGCGCCGTCGGCGCCGGCAGCACCATCGGCGCCCGACAGACCCACGTTCGGGTCGCTCGGATTGTCCGGGTTGGCCACGTTCGGATCGCGAGGCTCAGGATCATCCAGGGGATCCGGTGCGGGTGCAGGATCAGCCGCAGGCGACGGAGGGTTCGGAGCGCTCGGAGCTGCGCTGGCGTCCTCGCCATTCTGGCCCTGGGCGCGGCAATCGCGAACGACCAGGTTCGAGAGCGTCGGACTGCTGCCTTTGAAGCAGGCGATGGCGCCACCGAACGCATTGACGCCGTCGGTGCCCGAGCCGCCGCCGCTCGGAGTCGTGTTGGGATCGTAGACAGCCGAGCCGTTTTGGATCGTGAAACCGTCGATGACGGAGTCGGCGCCTTCGCCATTCTGGAAGATGAAGGCGCGCCCGAGGTTGCCGCAGTCGATCACCGTTTCGGCCACGCAGCACGGATCGTCCGGGTTGTCGCTGGCCAGCGTGATCGCCTTGCCGCCGAAGTCCATGGAGTAGGCGGTGTAGGTGCCGCGTTTGACGATGATCGTGTCGCCGTGAGTCCGGGCGGCCTTGATCGCCGAGGCGATGTTCGGGTACTGGCCCGGAACCTCCAGAGTCCTGGGCGTCGTGAAACTGACGGTCACCTCTTTGTCGGAGGTCATCGTCACGGTGTTCGCGAGCTTCCAGGACGCGTCGTTGTCCGTCCCGGTCCAGCGGTCCACGATGTACGCGCCCACGGGCACGGCCGTGAGGGTCACGACCTGGCCCTCGCGATAGTACTCGCCGCGTTTGTGTTCCGGCGTGATCGCGCAGCTTTCGGTGCTGCCGTCGATCCTCACTCTGCCTTCGACGCGAGTGATCAGCTTGAACAGCGGGATCTGCTCGAATTCGATCCGGAGATTGATCGGGCCGTTGACCGTGAACGTCAGGGTCGCGTCCTTCTTCGTGTCGTCCGCGGTGCCGACCCATCGCTTGATGCGATAGCCATCTTTGGCCTGCGCCGTGACGGTGATAACCTCGAACTGGCGGTAGGACCCGCTGCTCGGAGCGACCGTGCCGCCGGCCTGGTTGGGATCCACGGGGTTGCCGTCGGCGTCGACGATGGTGACCGTCAACGGATAGGACGCGGCCGCAAAGGCCGTGTAGTGCGCGCCGATATCGATCGCGCCGGTGTCGACGACGCCGTCGGTTCGCGTCGTCATTGCGGCAAGTTCCGCCGCGGAGTTGGGATCCATATTCGACGTACCGGCGTCAACGCACGGACTGCCGGAGAGCTGTCCGGCCGCCGTCTGACTCAGGTAGCAGGCGATGCCGTCGGGACCCTGCGTGAAATTGGGCGACGCGAAAATGTTGCCCTCGCCGCCGTCGCCGTCTTCGATGCAGGAGTACGTGGCGACACAGTTGAACAGATCGTCTCCGTTGCCCCAGAGAATGCTGTTGGTGATCGTCGGATTGGAGCCGTTGAAGGCCCAGACGCCGCCGTCGCGAGACGGAGTGACGTCGCCGACGTAGATCGTGCAGTTCGTGATCGTCGGGGAAGAGGCATCCAGGTCAATCTGGCCGCTGCCGCCGACCGCAGAGTTGTTCAGGATGAAGCAGTTGTGAATCGTGGCGTTGGCGTTCGCGAAAGCCAGACCGCCGCCGGCGCCCATGGAGGCGTTGTTCTCGATCGCGGTATGGATGATGACGGGCGCTCCATCTTCGAAGTTCATGCCGCCGCCGAAGGCCATGGAGCCGTACGCCACGTTGTTCCGAATGATGCTGTTGCAGATCAGAGGCGATCCGCCGTAGCAATCGATGCCGCCGCCGAAAGAGCGGGCGTGGTTGTTCGTGATGATGCAGTTGCAGATCTTGGGCGAAGCGTCCTCGATGCGAATGCCGCCGCCGTTCTCAGCGGTGCCCCAGCCGACGGTGAAACCACTCAGCACGGTGTCGCGGCCTTCACCATTGGCAAAGGTCACGATGGACCCTTCCTTGGCCAGACCCCAGATGAGCGTGGTCTCAGGATAGACCGTGGGGTCCGAGGGATTGGCGATATCGCCGCTTCGCAGCGTGATCGCCTTGCCCTTGAAGTCGATCTGTTCCATGAAGAACTTGGTGACGCCATTTTTGCCGCCCTCGGCGATCAGAACGTCGCCGTCGTTGGCGTCGTCGATGGCTTCCTGCAGGGAGGTATATAACTTCGAGGCGTCGTTCGGGTCGTCCCGGGTGTTGAGGATCCGACCCAGAGAACCGCCGGGAACGGCCGCCAGGGCCTTGGCCGGATTGACGCGTCCGTGCGACTGGCACAGCCCCGAGGCGACCTTGTCCGACGTCTGCATGAGGAGCTGCTTGACCTGCAGATACGACAGAGCCGGGTACTTCGCCCACAACAACGCGGCGGCGCCCGACACATGGGGCGCCGCAACGGAGGTTCCGGACAGCGTGCCGTATCCGGTCGGCAAACCGGCCGAGGTCATCGGGCCGGTCGCCGTCATCGGCATGGTGCTCAGGACCCCCTCGCCGGGTTCAGCGAGGTCCACGGTTTTGACGCCGTAGTTCGACGTCAGCGTCAACTGGTCCTGATTGTTGGTCGCCAGGACCGAGATGATGTTGTACAGATCGTAGCCGGCCGGATACACCGGCGCGTTGTCGCTGTTGAGCGAATCATTGCCGGCGGCGGCGACGAAAAGAATCCCCTTCTTGCCGGCGGCTTGGATTGCCTCGTAGAGGCTCTGGCTGTACTCGGAACCGCTCCAGGAGGCGTTGATGATCTTGGCGCCCTGGGCGGTGGCGTACTCGACGGCCGCCACGGCGGCGTCCAGGCTCACCCCGTCGTCATCGGCGACTTTGCAGATCATCAGGCCGACGTTCCAACAAACGCCGGAAATACCCACGGCGTTGTTTCCGGTAGCTCCGATAATGCCCGCCACATAGGTTCCGTGGTAGTCGTCATCAGCCGGCGTCCCGCTGTTGCCCAGGAAGTTGTACCCATAGGCGTCGTCGATGTAGCCGTTGTTGTCGTCGTCGGTGTCGGCCTTGCCGGCGCCTTCCTTGCGGTTGTTCCAGAGGCTGTTCTTGAGATCCGGGTGGGAGGCGTCGATGCCCGTATCGAGGACGGCGACGATAATATCCTTGCTCCCTGTGGTGATGTCCCAGGCTTCGGGCGCGTCGATGTCCGCATCCGCGAGGCCCCCGGTCTGACCGGTGTTGTTCAGGGCCCACTGCTGCGCAAAGTTCGGATCGTTGGGCGTCCGACAGAGATTGTACTTGTAATTGGGCTCGGCATAGAGAACGTCCGGGCACGCCGTGAACTTCATCACGGCCTCGCCGACCGAGACCCCCTCCGGCAGTGTCACCAGCGTCAGGCCGGAGACCACCCCGTCATACTGGCGGTCCACCTCGGCGCCGTCCACGATCCGTTGCGAAATCGCGGTTCGCCTGGCCCGCTGCGTTCGCGGCCCGACCAGATCGCGACAACTCGCGGGCGCACCGTCGCCCTCGACAAAACGGACGAGCAAGGCGCCGTCCCCGTTCGGGGTCAGGCCTTGCCGGCCCATCGTGTCCGATAAAGAAGGAAGGGAGAGTTCGCTCGCCGCTGCCAAGCTCACCTGCGCGCAGAGGATTAGCATTGAGCTAATCAGCAGCCGCCAGGCGCCGGGTCGCTCCTGAATCTGCTCTGTCATATGCCTACTTCCGTTCAATTGTGCCCAAGTCCGTACAAAGCCTGTATAGAGTACCCCTCGCGTACCAATCATCGTCAAATAACCGATGTCACTGAACCGCTATCGTACTGAGCCGATGATCGGTTCCTCCATCGCCGCGATTGCCTCCTGCTCGGTCTCTTCCTGCAGAATGATGGTCGGCTTGACCAGGATCAGCAGGATCTTCTGATCCCGAACGCTGCTTCGATTGGAGAACAGACGTCCGAGAATCGGGATCTTGCTCAGAATCGGGACCCCGGCTTCCTTTTCCACTTCCGCGGCCAGCTTGTGGCCACCGAGCAACAGGGTGCCGCGATCCGGCACGCTCACGCGCGTCATGACGTTGGCGGTCTCCAGTTCCGGAACGCTCACGTGCGTCGTGACGACGTTGTTGGCATCCGTGGTGGTGTTG
>CALMMH010000614.1 GCA_937868145.1 uncultured Phycisphaerales bacterium | reverse complement strand
CCCGGCCGTGACTGCCCCGCTGCCAGCTCGCATAGGCGTCGGTCATCACGTGGCAATTCATGCAGGTTTCCGGCTGGTCGGAGAGATAGGAGGCCGCGTTGGCGATCCGGACCAGCAGCAGCGCCATCCCCACTACGACGCCTGCAAGACCGTAAATGCCGATCCGCAACGGCCCGGGCAGGCCGTGAAGCGTCACAACCGATTTGGCGAGCTTCACCACGTCCATGTCCACCCCACGCACATCGTCCTTCGGCCGTCATATTCTCCAAAGCTCCCGGCCGAACCCACGCATTATGTATCGACGCATCCCCGCTGTCTACGACAATCTATGCCGCCTTTTTTGCCTCATTGTCCCGGCGACGCCTGGGGCCGTCAATCCCCCTTTACAAGTCGGACATTCCAGGGCGGCAATCCCCCGCGTAGGGTGGGGCTTGCCCCGCCGCTCTCCTCGACGTTGAGTCTTTGTCGTTGATTGCCGCCGCACATCTGTTACACTATTCACATAAAGAACGCGGGCGTTGAGGTAGTCGAGGGCGGTCGGGATTCTACTGTGAAGGACGCTACGATGAACAGACGCGGATTCACGCTCATCGAACTGCTGGTGGTCATCGCGATCATCGCGATCCTCATGGCCATCATGATTCCCACCTTGTCGAGGGTCAAGCGACAGGCCGCGGGCAGCGCGTGCCAATCGAATCAACACCAACTCGTGCTGGCCTGGATCCTGTACGCACAGGACAACGACGACAATCTCGTCGGAGGCCACGACGGGTACTCCTCTTCGCCCAGCATCAAGTACGACTGGGTCCAGTTGCCCCGGACCGAGGACGGGACCACGGTCCAGAGAGCCCAGGCGACGCTGGAGGACGAGAAGCGAGGCTGCGAAGCCGGAGCCCTGTATCCGTACGTGAAGGACGTCGACCTCTACCACTGCCCGGGCGACCGGAGGAACCGGACCGAACTGACGCATCGCAGCTACGGCGTCCCCGGCGGCATGAACGGCGACGTCGGAACCGGCGCGAGCAGTTGGCTCATGGTGAACTGGGGATACCCCTCGTACAAGAAGCTCACGCAGATCAAAAACCCAGGAATCAAATACGTCTTCCTCGAAGAGAAGACCGACGTGGGCGGCTACAACTGGGGCTCGTGGAACCTGGAAAAGACGGGCGACCGCTGGTGGGACCCGATCGTCGTGCGCCACGGCCGGCTCAGCGTCCTGGCCTACTCCGACGGCCACGCGGACAAGCACCAGTGGCGGCAGAAGAGCACGCTCGCGATGACGGACGTGGGCTATCCGGATTGCATCCGCTGGCCGGCCCCCGACGGCACCGACGACCTCGAATTCATGCGCCAAGGCTACAATCCCGCGAGATGATACGAAGTGCGGTGTTTGAAGCTGTAGGGTGGGGCGAGCCCCACCGCTTTCTCTATTCTTCCCCCGTCTCGATCTTCCCGCCGGCGATGACGAAATGCGGCTCGTCGGTCCCGGGTCGGAAGATCCGCCAATCCTCGCCCCCCGTGCCCGCCGGGAAGATCGCCAGGCGGCAACCGCCGAAGAACGTGAGCGTCGCACCGCCATACGCGTCACCCGAGACGGCTTCGACGACCAGCTTGTCCGTCTCATCGTTGAACGAACCGGTCTGCAAGTCGTATCCCTGCAGGAAGGTCTCGATCAGTCTGTCCTGGAGATTCTGATTCTCGTCGAAGTCCCACGCCTCCCAGTCGATGTCGGGTGAGTCCTCAACCGGCTCCCACAGATCCGAGCGGCCGGTCACGATGCCCGCCGGGCCTTCGATTCGCCACGGACATTGCACCTGCAGGGTGTACTCGCTAAACGAACCCTCCTGCGTCTGGCGAATCTCGCCGAAGCGGAAGCACCGCATATCCGCCGCCCGCGTTGTGCCGGAGAGTCTCGACCCCACCAGAGGCTTGAGGTGGATTCTGATTTCGTCGGCGATGTCCATCATAGGATCAATGCCCCCCGTTTGAATTATCCCTCATTCACTTGATTGAAGACCCGCCCGATTGCCCCGAGCCGTCCTTCCCGTCGCCCAGGCCGAACGTCTCGACCAGCCGGTCGTATTGGGCTCGCGTGATCGGAAGCATGCAGCCGTGGCGCACCTTGGCCGGCAGACTGTACTTGTCCCAGTCCGCATAGAAGGTGTAGCCGGAGATCTGGTACCACGGCCCGCCGAGGTCTGCGGAAACCGACAGACCGTAAGACACGCCGGGGTACTGTTCGTAGTAGAGGTACCACGCAGTGCCGTCGGGCGACGGGATCAGGGTCGGCGCCTCGCGGAAGTTCGGACTGACCGGAGCCGAAGGCTCCGTCCACGGCCCGAACAAACCCGGCGCCGAGCTGATGCGGATCGTCTTTCCGGTAACCCAATCCAGCGTGGGATAGCGTTCGTCCTTGATGATGGCGAAGTACCGGTCTCCCTGCTTGCGAATGATGACATCGATCGTCGCCATGTCCCAGGGGAAGAGCCGTCGCGGCGGATCGGAGAACGTCTTGAGGTCCTTGGAGGTCAGATACAAAGTCCGCTGGCTGGCCCAGTACCGCTCGGGGTCCTCGCGCGTCCCCTCCTGGTGCGGCGTATGCCACGTCAGGATGTACTGGCTCCCATCCCGATCGTAGAACAACTTCGGCGCCCCGATCCGCTGCAAAGCGTTCTCGTAGCCCGGCGTCGCCTTCAGATTCGGCGTGACGTCGCTATGCCGCGTCCAGGTCACCAGATCCTCGGACACCCAGAAGTTGATGTCCGGGGCCGAGTCGTTGCGATTGCCGACCAGGTAGAACCGCCCATCGTGCCCCAGGGAAATGTCGGCGTGTCCGCGATACTCTTCGAACACCCGTCGCCCCTGATTGAGCGACCGCCAGTGCAGGCCGTCGAGACTCACAGAGTAGTACAGCCGTCCATAGTCGCCATGCATCATGTGCGCAAAGAGGTACGCCTCATGAACAACCTTCCCGTCCTTCACCTGCCCCGGCGGCTCCGGCTGCCCGCCGTGAGCCACGGCCGCCAGCAGAAGAAATGCCGCGATTCGCCCTGGCAACATCATCGATTTCTCATCAACACCTTGAAACCGGCCTGCTCGAAGTGGCGATCGCCGGTCAAGGCGTCCCGCAGACCATGATCTTGCATGATGACGAAGGAGATGCAATCGGTCAGCGACCAACTCTTGTCTGATCGCTGGTTGTACAACAAGACCCCACGATCAAACAGATTCTGCTCAGCAGGCACGATCGTGACCAATGAGTTTGTGCGAAGAAATTGCAGGAATGGTTGAAATCGCTCTCGACGGCCCGGCGTAGCCAACGCGTCCCCCACTTCCGTCAGAACCCAGACGCTCGTGTACAGGCGTCCTGTCAGATGGGCGATTTGTGCCTGCGCTTCGGCGTGAGCCTCGTCATTCTCGAACAACAAGGCGATGAAGAAATAGGTGTCTCCAAAACAGCCGGTCATCGTTTCGGTGTTCCGTGAAGGTAGTGGTCGTGGTTTCGAGCCAGATCCGAAGGCCCTTCCTTCACCACCCCGGAAAACGACAGCAGTCCCTCCCGCAATTGCTGCGTCTGAGCCGGACTCTCGGCAGCCTTCTCCGCCTCCACCGGTTCGACTCGCACGTCCATTCCTTCCTGCAGACGAACCCCGGCCTCCAGCACGACCACGCCGTTCTTAACCCGACCTCGATACGTCATAAACCACGCTCCTACAGCCTCTTCCCGCTCCTGTCTCCTACGATTGTAAGTGTAGTCTCGTCAATGGGATATGTCAAGACAAAAGCCGGTCCCCCATTTCCTGGTCCGGGACAAATTGAAAGAACCGTATGGTGGGTGGGACCCGCCCCACCGATCCTCTCATCCCCCTGGCCACCAGAGCCGGAATCCGCGTCCGAATCAAGACCGCTGCGTAAGGATGCGAGAAGGCATCACCGCTTCAATCCCACTTTCTCCACAAGAAGAGATCTCAGCTCCTGGGCAAAGGGCAGGTCGTCCTGATCGTACTGCAGATGCACCTCCGAATGGTGACAGAAAAGCACTTGAACCTCGCCATTGATCTGGATGTACAGATCATCGTTCCCCAAGCACCCTCTTTCTCTTTCCTCTTCTGCCTTGATATGGTCGTGCACATCCGCCAACGAGACGGGCTGGTCCGCCCAACTCTTGTCGCCGACGCTCCAATCATAGCCGTAGATCAGAGCGACCTCCGCGATTCCATGCCGCCGGCAACAATCCAGAACCCCGCCGAGGATATCCCAGGCTTCCGTCTCCGTGATTTCACGGGTTTGCAGATTGTATTTCGCGTTCTTCAGTATCATGCCCTGGATCTCGTGGAGTCTCGACACAAACTCCGAACATCATCTTCCAGCCGAAACGACTTCCCCTACCCTCAGCCGCTCAAGAATCGCAAGGAATTCCTCCGGGATCGAGATCGGGGGCTTCACCTCATGGTTGTGCGTCTTGAGCAACTCGATGTCCTCGGGACACAATGCCCGCCCGAGGTTCGTGACGCTCCCCTGTGGATCGACCCAGACCGCCTCCTGCCCTGCGGAGCGGACCTCAACGGGATTCCCGCCCGCAAATGTGAACGTGAAGACGCCAGTTGACTCCTGGGCTTGATTCTCCGGAAATGTCTGCGCAATCACGATGTGCCTGAAACTCTCACCAACGAGCTGCGTGACCTGTTGGCTTTTTTCTTCGCTGAAAAGCTTGGGGTGAGCTTTCCTGATAGGCTTTCCCGTGCGGATATTTCGGAGGTGAGGAGTTTGTGTGAAAACGATTGGCAAAAATTTTATGCAGGCTTTGGGAAATAACTATACTGTTGGCTGACAACTTAACAATCAATCTGGTCCGCTACAGAACATAACTATTGGGTAAAGTTCATGCCGCAAGAAGAGCAGAAGTTTCTAGAATCCCTTGATAAAAAACTCTGGACTGCGGCGGACAAGCTGCGGTCCACCCTGGATGCTGCC
>CALMMH010000613.1 GCA_937868145.1 uncultured Phycisphaerales bacterium | reverse complement strand
ATCCGTGAAGAATGGTTATTGATGAGCAACCCTCAGGAGCCGGACATGCTCACGGATGGAGCCCGTTGGGAGAAGGTCCCGGCCGCGGCGATCCTGAGTCTCACCCCTTGCATCGGCGACAACAACGACATCACGGTCGAAATGGCGGTCAGCATCAGCGATCGCTTCCCAAACGGCACGGCCGTCGATCTTCCAATTGACAGGCTTCCTCGGAACAGGAGCCCCGTCACCATCCCAAACGGCGGTACTGTGGTCCTAGCGGTCCTGCCCGCGCAATCCGGCGGACAGACCGGCCAGACAACGAAGGAAATCGCGATCTTCGTGACGGTATCACGGATCCCCGAAGATGGTCAGGTCGTTTCCTCCTTTCCTTCACACAAGGCAGAGGCGTCCTCCGTCCCGGGAGCCAGACAGGACGAGTCGATGGAGCGAGGACAACCGGGCATCTCGGACACCTTCACCGACACCGACCTGCTCACCGTGCTGGAACGCATCGCCTCGCATTTCAAGGCTCAGATCGCGGTCGATTATGCGGTCAAGCCGGATTTGGTCGCGGTCGAGCTGGTCGATGCCCCCTTTGAAGCGGCCGTGGAGCAAGCCCTGCGAGGGACGCCTTATGCGTTCAAACGCCGCCCCGAGGGCGATTATCTGGTCTATCAGCCGATCACCGCCACATTCAGTGGCGACGATCTGCAGGAGGCATTGCGTCAGATCGCGTCCATGACCCGGGTGCCGATCAGCATCGACCCCCAGGTGCGGGGGAAGGTCTTCGCCCACGTCGAGAACGTGGACACGGAGGCGGCTCTGGATATGATCTTGGCGGGAACACCCTACGTCTTCAGGAGGATGTCGGATTACTATCGCGTGGGCGACCGGCAAAACGTGAGCAGGTCTCCTCACGAGAGGGTCTACAGAAACCTCCCGAACGGCGACGGAACGCAGATTGCCCTGGCTTCCACTCTGGTCAAGGTCCAGGCCAATCGGACGCTCGACCCCGCCACAGCCATAGAAGTACACGACGCAATCGCTCCCGGCGGCGTCGCAATGACTCTGGGGGATTTGCGGACGGCTGCGGTGGGTCAGATCCTGAACGATCTCGCGGGGCAGATTTCAGCCGAACAGTTCCGAACAGTGATCAATCTCCTGGCGTCGAAGAGACTCGTCGAGCTTGTGGCGGAGCCGCACTTGTGTCTGAGGACAGGCCAGCCCATCCACATCAGCAACGGCAGTAGTCTCGCGTTCGACCTGCGGGCCGAAATGCTCGATGGAGGGCAGACCGTCCAGTTGGATGTTGAGACTTCACTGGACGTGGCCAAGCCGTCACCGCAGGGCGGAACGCGAGGCCCCCTCGCATCCACACAATCTCTCAGGAGTTCAGGCCGAGTCAAGATCCCCAATGAACGTCACGGCATCCTGTTCCTTGGAGGCATCGCCGCCGGGGTGGATCAGGCCGAGGCTGAAACATATTGTCTCATCTTCCATCCCACTCTCGTTGCGTCGAGGATGACGTCCCAGACTCAGGAACCCAACGTCCCACTGACCTAGCAGACGGACAACCCGGGATTTCGTGCCTGTCCGTCCCTGGCGAACCGCGCCGGTCTCATCGCAAACGAGGATAGCGTAGGCACATTGCTCACGTGCAATCAGGGTCTTGCTCATTGGCAACCCCACCGCTGAAGAGGACACTTCTCTATGTGGTTCGATGGACGAGGCGTCTACAGGCAATTGCACGGAGGCATGTCATGAGAACATCTCTTGCGATCGTACTAACATGGGGTCTGATGGCGGTGACGGCGGGCCCGGCAATGGCGACGGTGATCGACTTCGAGAGTCTCCCGGCCGATCCGTTCTATTTCTACACCGAAGGCCGCGTCACGTTCACCGCGGTCGACGGCGGGCTGCTGCAAAGGTTCGGCGACACCCCCAACGGCACCTACAGTCTGACCGGTCTGAATTCCCCTTATTCGGAACTGCGGGCCGACATCGAAGGCGGAACGTCCTTCGTCTCGGTCGATTTGGGCGACTACGCCAACATCGATTCCGAGAGGGTGTTCCTGGAGATCTATGGCGCCTCGGGCAACCTGCTCAATTCCACCAGTGAAAACGTGCCGGCGGATCGCATGGGCATGACGACGTTGTCCCTGTGCGGACCCTGTATCAGCTACGCCATCCTCGGGGCCCGAGACTCGAGCATCGGCAACGGCAGTTCGGTGCCGGCGGACAACTTCACGTTCGGAGATTGCCCCTGCATCCCCGCTCCGGGCGCGATCCTCCTCGGCGCCATCGGCGTGGGACTCCTCGGCCGTCTGCGGCACAGAATCCTGTGACAAGCGTTTTCACATCCAATCCCTGTGGCTGCCCTGGAAACCGCCGGAGGTTGGCCGCCCCTCAGGGAGCAATCCCAGGCGACGGTGACGACGATTCCCAATTGGTCGGATCGTTGCCGCTATGGGTCGCGTCCGCATGGATTCGCCGGAGCGACTTGCCGCTGCCGTCCGATCCCGTGGGCCACGGCGGCACGTCGCTGTAGACCACCTCGTCCACAACGACCCAGCCTGCGGTATCGGTGATTTCAGGGCCGGCCTGTGACTTCTCCAACGCCAATCGTTCGCCGTCATTGGAGAGGTTCCCTTGCCAGGGCCCCAAGAGCTGTATGCCGGGCTTCAGGGACACCCCATATGCGGCGGCAAAACCGGCCAGCCGGGAGGTTTCCACCAGCGGGTCGAACCCGACGATCACCAGCCGCCCGCCCGCCGGAATCGATGCCCCCGCCGGGAGGTTGTAGTCCACCGCGCCGTCCAGACGCCAGGCGACGTCTCCACCGAGCGCAACTACCTGAGATGTCGGGTTGTACAGCTCGATGTACTCATCGTTGGGATCGATCGGATGATAAAGAATCTCGGTGATCATGAGGTCCAGAATCGGATCGGCGTTCGCGGTCCCTTGCGACGGCGTCAATCGCGTCCAATAGGCGCTGCCGTCCGGATAGCGACCCCGGCTGATGTCCGGCTCCTGGGCCTTGAAGGAGAGCGCGTCCACGATCCGACCCTGCTCCGCCTGCGGCAGGCAGGACAGAACGAGTTCCTCGCCGTCCCAGGCCAGACCAAAACCCTGATCGTTGATAGACATATGCCCTTTGGCCGAGATCGAACCGGCGTCGAGAGCCCACTTGTTCGGCTCGGCCACGTCGTCACTGAGATACCAACCCTCCAGGTTGATCGCCGAGTCGGTCGGATTATACAACTCAATCCAATCGTCGCCACCGGCGCTGTTGGCCATGAACTCATTGAGGACGAGTTCCTGCACCGCGGCCGGATCATCCTGGCCCGGCGAACCATAGAGATACGCACTCGCCCGCCAGTTGCCCGGGTAGTTCAGCGAACCCTGCGGCTCGGCAGGCACCGCGGAATCCAGGGGCACCAGCGAATGGCCGCCGCCGTCGGCGGCGACCGGCCAACCCGAACCGTCGCCATACTCGAACTGGGCGATTGTGCCGCCCCAGTAGTCCGCGAGCGTGACGTTCTCACCCGTGTTGGCTAGCTTGCCTTCGTACTGACCGGCGATCAGACCCGAGAGATCCTGGCCGTAGCGGGACTCGAACGCCGATTGGTTCTTGACCACCAGCACGAAGCCGCCGGGGCCGAGCGTCGTGACGGCGCCCTCGGCGAAGTCGAACGTCACTCCGCTGGTGAACGAAACGCCGCTGAGGTCGAGCATGTCGCTGCCTGTGTTCTTAAG
The DNA here is from genome assembly GCA_937868145.1 of uncultured Phycisphaerales bacterium. Classification (GTDB taxonomy): domain Bacteria; phylum Planctomycetota; class Phycisphaerae; order Sedimentisphaerales; family Anaerobacaceae; genus PLanc-01. The sequence goes on along the minus strand of CALMMH010000613.1, from coordinate 1,237 downwards.
CTCGATGAACTCGAACTCGTCTCCGTCCAGGGCGTCGCCGGGCAGTGGATTGTACATCACTTCCGTGATCCGAAGATCCGACAGGACCCCTTCGATAATGGGTTCGCCCGCCGTGAACTGGACCGGAGCGGACCAATGGCTCCACCGGCCGCTGGCGTCTTTCATCCTGCAGCGGACGCGATAGGTCCGGCCGGGCTCGACCGCGGAGGCCGGAATCGTCACGTCGCTCTGGAACGCGGTTAGCTCGTCGCTCTCCCAGGTCGCTTCGATCTCGTACTTGCCGGGGGCTTTCTTGTAGACGATCGTGGATGACGTAGTTGTCGACGGGGTAGTCCCGGTCGCCGATTTCGCAGCGGTCAGTCGAACATCGGCGAAGCAATCGGAACTTCCGGTGAGTAGGCAGTTGAGCACCTGGACTGCGATTACATTCTTGCCCTGAACCAGATGAAGACGAGGATCGCCAAGGTTGTACTGTTGGAAGTTCGAATCCTCAATCGTAGATGTCGAAACGGCGTCGTGGGCCAATTGCGCAGACGAGACGTTGTTCTGATAAACGAGAATGCCGTTGAGCCAGACATTTACGCCGTCGTCATATTGGACCTCCAGAAGCAAGTCACCGAGATTGCTGAGACTGTTCACGTTGAAGGTCTGCCGCAGGTAGATAGTCGTGTACGCGCCATCCATATCCGCGAGATTGGTCGCGACGATGGCTTCGCGCGTGTCGTAGCCGATCGGCGCTTTGCCGGTCAGCCACTGGGAATCGTCGAAGCTCAGGAGACGCCATGCCCCGGCTGTCGTCGAAGGTTCGGCCGTTCCTTTGAAGTACCGCCACGTGGCGCCGTTTGCCAGCAGCGTCGAGCCGCTGCCGCTGTTGGTGTTCGTCGCGGGTTGAGCGGCTGGCTCCACCTCGCCGATCCGCCACTTCATCGCCGCGAACGTCCCTGCGCCCTGCGGATCGCTAAATTCACTCGTGCGGAACGTCAGCGCGTTGGCCGGGAAGCCGTCCGCGCCGGTCGCCACGACCACCGGCACCGCAGGAGTCTGCGGATCCTCGGCATACGTGCTGAACGCACGATTGCTGGAGACCATGTAGTCCTTCATGATCTTGACCATGCCGCGGAAATCCTTCGTCGTCGCCTTCTGGTAGAACCGTCCCGCGCCGGCCTTACTCGAGTTGACGTTGCCCGAGGTCATGATCGGGTTATAGTCCCACATGGCGCGGTCGGCGCCGACGAAG
>CALMMH010000612.1 GCA_937868145.1 uncultured Phycisphaerales bacterium | reverse complement strand
CCGGTTCGAAGAACGCCTCGATTTCAGCGAGGTCTTCGGTTGACAACCGGAATTCCGCAACTATCCTCGATCATCGATCTCGATGACTTGCGATGCTGCCCGGCCGCAAAGGGGAGTCCCTTGCGTTCTCGGACGGTCGGTGCTACCATGAGGGGTGTTAGCGAAGTCCGTGCGGACATGGGAGACGCCCCAGACCACGATTGTCTTGACGTAGAGGGGATTCGCTCTTGCCGTACGCGGTGACGCGTTGCCTGCCAGGCGGCGGATGTCGCGAAAGCCAGGCAGTGATATCGCACGATTCCGGGTTGAAATCGTTTTGGGGAGTGCGGATTATGATGAGCAGTCTGGCTTACCTTCTGTTCTACATCGGAATTCTCTTCTGGCTGATCCAGGTGATCGATCTGCTCTTTCGCGATCTGCGGTTCTTCGAGAGCCACACGCACAAGCTCACGTGGTTTCTCGTCCTCGTGACCGGTTTTGTCGTGGGGGCCGTCTGGTATTTCATCTGGAAGAGGCAGGTCGTCGCGGCCAGATCCGTGCCGGGACCGCATTGAGTCTCGCAGGGCAGTTGACTTTCTGCGGACCGTCATGTTATCCTCCCTTCCGGCGAACCGAGAGGACTGTGGTTGTTGGACGGTTCCTGAGAAAGGATGGCCGCTATGATGGATAGAATCGCTGCCGAACTGTTCCCTTCATTGGAGATGACCCCGGAGAAGCACCGCATCGCCGCCTTGGAGCAGCGGGAGTATCTCTGCAACGGCCGGATTCGAACCTGGGCCGGGGCTCAGCAGGATGTGCTCTCGCCGGTCTGCGAATCGGTCGAGGGCGCGTGCCGCCAGAAACGCATTGGCAGCTATCCGCTGCTGGGAGCCGAGCAGGCCATCGAGGCGCTCGACGCCGCGTGCAAGGCGTACGATCATGGCCGGGGCGCCTGGCCGACGATGTCGGTCGAGGACCGCATCCGTCACGTCGAAGGCTTCGCCTACCGCATGAAGGAGCGGCGGGACGAGGTCGTCAAACTCCTGATGTGGGAGATCGGCAAGACGCTGCCCGACGCGGAGAAGGAGTTCGACAGGACGGTGGACTACATCCGCGACACGATCGGGGCCCTGAAGGACCTGGATCGCGTGTCGTCGCGGTTCGTCATCGAGCAGGGCGTCATCGGCCAGATCCGCCGGGCGCCGC
>CALMMH010000611.1 GCA_937868145.1 uncultured Phycisphaerales bacterium | reverse complement strand
TCGTGTCGCTCGTAGTTACTGCTTGGCCACTTGCCCTCGTTCTGTTTATTGTATGGTGTGTTGGCTGCGTGGCATGGCAAGGCTGGAAGTGCAAGCGAGCGAAGTGGGCCGAGTACAAGGCGGAGCTCTTAGAATTGACGGATACCCTTTTGAAGCACCTTGTGTTGGTCACCGAGGCAAAGACACTCCCAACTCGTGTGAGTAACTGTACAAAGGCTATTGCATTGCTTGAGAGAATCAGGGCACTTGATCCCCGTGATGTCGTTCTCGAACACAGTGATCTCCATTTGGCTAGGCTCCGCTCGCTGTTGAAGATCCTGCCTATTGGAGACAAGCTCGACAAGGCTCAGCGGGCAGAATTCAAAGGACAGAAGAAGAAGGCTCTCAGTGCCTACCTCGATGCATTGTATCAATGTCGAAAGGAAAACGTGACTGAGAGCGATTTTGAGGCGGTAGATATACGCGACGATCTAGACCACAGACATATTTCTCTTGCTTACATACAGCAGAAGGCTCGGTCTCTCGGTGGGAACGCCGAACAAACGCTCTTGTGATAGTCGCTGTATGGCCTTTCTCCGTTTGTAAACCACCTCTCTGATATCTCGCGTGAGTGAATATGATTGCCGGGTGTGCCATGCACGCCCGGCAATCATAGAACTCGGTATTGGCGTGCGTGGCACACCCTACATGTCACCGTAAACACGTCGTTTATTCCCATCTGATCTACAGCACCTTTGTCGTTCCCGGCATGGCGACGGGGTAGTTGCCCTTGTCGTCCGGCATGACCGGGGCGGGGGAGTCGATCGTCCAGTTTTCCATGCCGGGGGCCAGGACCAGGTCGGAGGCCATCGCCTCGTCCCAGGTGATCATCTGGCCGGACTCGGCGGCCATGCGGCCCAGGATGCCGACCATCGCGGCCTTGCAGGACCGCTCCGTTTCGTTGTAGGGCTTGTCCTTGCGGATCGCGTCGAAGAACAGGTCGTGCTCGACCTGATACTGATAACAGGGCTTGCCCTCGTACTGCCAGATCACGTCTTTCGGCGTCTGGTTGTAGCCCTTGAAGATTCGCGGGTTGTTCACGCCTTCGCCAAGGACGGCCGAGCCTTTGGCTCCGTGGATGATGTCGCCGAAGAAGCCCCAGCAGTTCTCGATGTGCCGGCCCTGGGCGAACAGCCGCGTGCCGTCGGGGAAGTGGTACTCGACCGCGTAGTGATCGAAGAGCTGGTCGGGATTGACGCGGGTCTGGCGGCCGCCCTGGCCCTGCGCCGAGACCGGCCATGCGTCTTTGCACCAGCAGCAGACGTCGAGGTTGTGGATCAGCCAGTCGAGCAGGAAGCTGCCGTTGCACCAGGTGAAGCAATGATAGTTGCGGATCTGGTGGGCCAGTTCGCTTTCGCCGGGGCGTTTGTTCGAGAACGGCACGATGCCGTGCTCGCGGTAGGCCCAGCAGGTGATCAGCTCGCCGATGAGGCCCTTGTGGAGCTGATCGACCGCCTCCTCCAGGGGTTTGGAGTGCCGGCTCATCAGGCCGCCGGCGACCTTGAGGTTCTTCCTCTCGGCCTCCTTGCCCGCCTTGAGTACGCGTCGAATGCCCGGGGCGTCCACCGCGAACGCCTTCTCCATGAAGACATTGACGCCCTTGGCCACCGCATATTCCACATGCAGAGGCCGGAAGGCCGGCGGCGTGGTCAGCAGGACGACGCTGCCGGGTCCGATGTAGTCGATGGCCTTTTTGTAGGCGTCCATCCCGAGGAACTGCCGACCTTCGGGGACGTCTACCTTGTCGGCGAACTGGGCCTTGAGACTAGCCAGGCTCGCCTGCATCCGATCGGGGAATACGTCGGCCGTCGCGACCAGTTTCGTGGGGCCCTCGGTCGAGAGCGCGTTTGCCGCGGCCCCGGTGCCTCGCCCGCCGCAACCCACGAGGGCGACTTTGATCGTGTTGTTCTCGCCGGCATAGGCTCGCGCGTTGATTGCCCCGGCCAACGCGGCTCCAGCCACGACGCCGGACGATTGACGGAGGAATTCACGACGGGAAGGCTGTCTGCTGTCATTCTGCAGGTTCATTGGGTGCCCCTTTTCTTCTCTTGCATGGACCTCGCCGCATTGCACGACCCCAAGGCCGCGCCTCGGGCTGCTCCATTATGCAGCGAACCCGTCCGTAGGGCAAGTCAAACGCAGCGCGGGGCACATCGATTTGTCAGGGATGACCTTGTTCTGTGCCAGGGACGGCGATGACATAGGGCAAACCCCTACTTGACCGGCATCGTGACGACTGTATTCTGGAGCCCGCCGATATGTGAAAGGGTGAAGTCATGCGTACTGCATCGATGTGCCCGGTGCACCTTGTGAACGAGATTGTCCGGCGGATGGGATTCCGGATGATTCTCGTCCATGGCGAAGCTCATTTCTTCCACCTCCCGGCCGTCGTGGCTGCAATCTGGCTGCCATGGCTTGTCGCCGGATGCGGGACGCTGGAGAACGGCCGCGGGTGGGGACAGGACGCCCTCTGGCCGATCGATTCGCAGCGCATCGGCAAAGCCGCACACGACGCGTTCTTTCAGCCTGCGACGCTCGTGCCGCTTGCCGGCGCGGCGGTGTTCGCCATCGACGATTTCGACCAGCGTGTCTCCGACTGGGCGGTTGATCGCCAGCCGCTCACGGGGTCCACGGTCAACGCGGAGAACGTCGCCCGCTATATTCGAGACGGGCTTCAACTGACGGTCTACGCCAGCGCCCTGGCCACGCCCAGTGGTGACGCCGGCGACGAGTGGCTCTGGGCGAAGCTCCGGGGAGGGGTCGTCGAACTGGGGGCGCTTAGTGCGACGAGCGAGGTCACCGGCCTGTTGAAGAGTGCGACCAATCGTGAACGTCCCAACGGCACCAGCCATCGCAGCTTCCCGTCGGGCGACACCTCGGCATCTGTTGCATCTGCAACGCTTGCCAATTACAACTTCGGTTGGATCGATGCGTTGGACGACGTGCGTCCCATTCTCGTCGCGACCACCACTGTCGCGGCCGGTGTGGGCTCTTGGGCCCGTGTGGAAGCGGGGGCACACTACCCGTCGGACGTGCTGTTCGGGATGGCCCTGGGGCACTTTCTTACTGCCTTCATTCATGACGCCTTCATGAACCTCCCCGAGGACGGCCGGCTCGATATCGGGATGCTTTCGACAGAGGATGGGATAGGCCTTGAGCTGCAGATCCGCTTCT
>CALMMH010000610.1 GCA_937868145.1 uncultured Phycisphaerales bacterium | reverse complement strand
CCCACCCTCGCGGCGGCCATGGCCATCCAGGGGAAGTCCCAACCCCAGCAGCGGGGCCAGTCCCAGGTTTGCCACACTTTCAGTACGGTCCGGTGGGCCGTGGCGGCGTCCACTCCTTCCATCGGAGGAAGCATCCCCAGCACGCCGATCGGGTCGGGATGCTCCCACGCGCGTTTGGTGTAGGTGTCGCTCCATTCGGCGGAGTGGACGAAGACCCCGTCGGCCGTCGGCAAGGGGGCCAGATGCTCGCGGACGCGGTCCCAGGACGGCTCGCGGGCCAAGCCCAATCGCTCGCGCCATCGCTGCGCCTGGTCGAATCCCCACCGCCAATAGGCCAGATCGAACACCGTGTCGCGGGTGTATCCCTGCTCGCTCGGCGGCATGATGGGGACCAGCGAGTAGAGTCCGGTCGTTTGATCCTGCGTTGGGAAGTCGGCCATGTAATCCGCGGTGGCAAAGACGATGTCCCGCCATTTCTCCAGCGTCGCCCGAGTCGGTCTCAGTCGGTACTCCAATTCCGCGAAGAACAAGGGGTGCGGCTGTTGCCAGTGCAGGACGAAGCTCCCTTCCCACGGGGCGGTCCGGCCCTCGGGTCCCACCTGCTTGCCCCACTTGGCGCCTTTGTAGTCGAACTGCTGGGCGAGTCGCTTTGCCGTCGGCAGGAACTTGCGGTAGCAGTCGAGGGCCTGTTCAGCCATGGGCCAGCGATCCCACAAGCCATAGTGAGCTAAGTGCCACCAGACCATCTCCATGTGGAACTGGCCGCTCCAGGCGTCGATGCCCATCAGGCCGATTTCCGCCGAGGGCCAGCTCCCGGCCGATTGGGCCGCCATCAGGTACTGCGAGAGCACGATCCGACGCTCCAGTTCCTTCCATCGAGGATCCTTGCTTTGCGAGAGGTCGATCGCTCCGCCTGTGTTCCAGAAGCTCTGCCAATGTGCGGCCGCGGCCTGCTGTGTCTGAGCGACTGTCGGAGCTGCATCCGATGTCTCGGCCGAGAACACGCAACAGAATTCCATCACCGTGCTCTTGCCGGCCGACAAGAGGAAGCTGTGCTTACCCGTCCCGGGGCCAAATGAGCATCCGTCGGACCACGTGACGCCGGTGTGATAGCTGGAGGCATCCGCGCTGCGGCGAATGTCCGCCCGGCGGTCACTCTGCATGAGGGGGAGTTCCGTCGTGTGGGTGTCGGGCCGGTCCCAGTCGCCCACCCAGGGTGAACTCGTGTTGATGCTCGGGTACGGGAAATCGATCGCCACGGCGAGTTTCCCCTCGTTCAGGAGAGCTGATTCGATGCGGACGGCGATCAGATCCGCGTTGGGATGCACGCAGGTTTCGACCGTGACGGTTTGGCCGTCCACCGCGAAGCGACTGGTGTGCAGGCCGGTCCACAGATCATACTTCCGCGTCAGGCCCGTGATGCCTTCGGCCTTCAGGCTGCTCCCGTCGCTGCGGACCAGACGCAGTATCGCCAGGTTTATGGGATGCGGATTCTGAAACATCCAGCCGCGGAGTTCTCCGTGCTCGGCGGCCTTTCGCATCGGGCCTTTGATCCGGCCTGTCTCCACCGTCCCGGTCGCCGGCACGTCGGCCATCGTGAACCCCTCCGGCAGGGGAGCCGAGTGCCACGCCCAGTGGGACAAGGTGCTGCCGGCGAAGGTGTGAAGGCCCGTCCCGTCCGCATTGAAGCAGAACTCGCCATTGCCGAGGGGGATCTGCCCCTGCGGATCGTTCCACTCGATGTTGTGGCGGGTGACGAGGGCGTGGCGGTCGATTGTCCCCTCCGCGGCGGCCAGCGTCGGCAGAACGGCGATCAGCGTCGAAATGAACACGGGTTTCATGATGGTTCGATACCTGATTCTCTAGAGTCTCTCTGATTGGATCGTGCGGACCTCGCCGTTGACGCGGACTCTTGCCTCGCGCGGTTCGGTCGAGGCGATGCGATAGCTCATAACTTTGCCGTCCTTCCACGCGATGTCCACGACGAATCCGCCGCGGGCTCGCAGGCCCTTGACGCTGCCCGTGGGCCACGCCTTCGGCAACGCGGGGAGCAATTCGATCTGTCCGGCATGCGATTGCAGGAGCATCTCGCAGACGCCGGCGGTGTAGCCGAAGTTGCCGTCGATCTGGAAGGGCGGATGGGCGTCGAAGAGGTTGACGTAGACGCCGCCGCCGTCCTGGTAGTTCATTCGCGTGTCGCCGACGAGGCGGAACAGGTTGCCGATGAGCTTGTGGGCCCGGTCTCCGTCGTGCAGGCGGGCCCAGAGATTGATCTTCCACGCGGTGCTCCAGCCGGTGCTCACGTCGCCGCGGGCGTTGAGCGACACCCTGGCGGCTTCGGCCAATTCGGGCGTCGACTGCGGCGTGATCTGGCGGCCGGGATGCAACGCGACCAGGTGCGAGAGGTGGCGGTGCGTGTCCTTCGGATCGTCGCGGTCCACCATCCACTCCTGGAGCTGGCCCCACTTGCCGATCTGGGGGCCGAGCAGCTTGTCTCGCTTGCCGGCGACGAGGTCCCGGAATTCGCGGTCGACGCCGAGCGCGTCGGCGGCTTCGACCGTGTTGTTGAACAGGTCCCAGACGAGCTGCTGATCGTGCGAGACGCCGTCCTCGCGCGGGCCGTGCTCCGGCGAGTACCCGTTGGGGGCCACGAGCGTGCCGTTCGGCAGGGGCTTGAGACGGTCCAGCCAGAACCCGCAGACTTCTTTCATCATGGGGTACGCCAGGTTGCGGAGATACTCCTTGTCGCCGGTGAAGGCGTAATGCTCCCAGATGTTTTGCAGGCACCACGCGCTGCCGGACTCGACCCACTCCCAGGTCGAGCCGCCGAAGACGCCGTTCTCGGCCCGCATCGTCCAGCCGCGGACGCCGAACGCTTCGTGAGTCGCCTCGCGGCGGACGTCGCGAATGGAGTTGAGCCACGCGGCGTAGGGCAGGAAGCACTCGCTGAGATTGGCGGGATCGGCGAGCCAGTAGTTCATCTGCACGTTGATGTCCGTGTGATAGTCGCTTCGCCACGGCGGACGGTTGCTCTGGTTCCACTTGCCCTGGAGATTCGCCGGCAGGCCGCCGGGACGCGAGGACGCGATCAGCAGGTAGCGGCCGTACTGGAACAGCAGCGACTCCAGGCCGGGGTCGTGCGTGTGCGTCTTATTCAGGTTGACCAGCCGCTCATCCGTCGGCAGGTCGATCGTGGGACCCAGGTCGAGCGTCACGCGGTTGAACAGGGACTGATAGTCTATCAGGTGCGCGGTCAGCAGCTTCTCGTACGGCGTGCCCGCCGCCACTTCAAGTCGGGCCGTGACGGCGTCGTGCGGCAATTCGCCGTGCCAGCCCTTGCCGCGGTCCTGGACGAAGTCCGTGCCGGCGGACAGCAGCAATGTCACGCTGTTTGCTTTCTCGAACGCGATCGTCTCCCCGACGGCTTTCACGCTGCCGCCTCTATTGAGGACGCAAACCTGTGCTTCATAGTTCAACACGATGCCGTAGGGCTTGTTTCCTTCGTACTGATAGCCGGCCAGAGAGCCGGACGATGTGAGCCGATTGTTGACGGCGGAAATCTTGCCTTTGTGCATGTCGGTCAGCATCACCGTGCCGGTGAGCGAGCCGGGCTTGTCCGCCGTGAATCGCAAGACCATCACCTGGGCCGGGAAGCTGGCGAAGGCCTCCCGACGGTAGGTCACGCCGTCGCTCTTGTATGCGACGGTATGCACCGCGCGTTCGAGATCGAGCTCACGCCGGTAGTCTGTCACGGACATCTGAGCTGATTTGCCGACCTCGATTTCAGCCACCTGGAAATGAGTAGAGGAGCCGTGTTCGAAGAATGTGAACCGGTAGTGCTGGAACTTCTTGTCGTTGGCGAAGGTGTATTCCTTGCGTTGATGACGCTCGGCAAATGGCGGCTCGTTCGCACGTCGGTCCAGGAGCGTCCAGGTCTGCCCGTTGTCGTTCGATCCTTCCAGCGTCCAGGACTTGGGGTCGCGGTCGGGCATGTCGTTGGCCGAGGTGAATGCGTAGGAGGACGCGACGATCGCGGCGGGGAAGTGTCCCACCCAGATGCTGGGTCGGCCGCCGTGCTCCATGCACCATTTCGTGTCGGCCTGGCCGTCGATGCTCGCCGCAGCCGACTCGTTGCTCGATGAGGATTGGCCGCTGGCGCATTCGGCGGATACGAGGGCGTCTTCGCCGAAACTGACCAGCACATCTCCAAAGGCTTGGTACGCGCCGGTGTCTTTCTCGTCGCCGATCCAGAGGCTTCCTTCGTTGAACTGGATGCGTTCCCGCGACGGCTCGCCGAAGAGCATGGCGCCGAGGCGGCCGTTGCCGATGGGCAGCGCCTGCGTTTCCCAGTCCTTGGCCGGGCTCTTATACCAGAGCTTGATGTCTGCGGCGGAGGCGTTCATTGCCAGGACCAGCAGCAGACCGACGACGTGTTTCGCAAATCTCATGATTGTCTCCTGGCGTCACGGTTTGACGTATTCGATCTTCTGGAACGGGATCTCTCCGCTGACGACCTGGCAGAAGGGCTTGCCGTCCTTGACGCCGACCTGGCCGAAGCCGGTGGCGGTGCACAGGAACGCCTTGAAATCCCCTTTGGCCGGCGGCCGGAGATAGAGGACGCGGTCCACGGCGTCGTACCGCGCGCCGCTGTAGGCGCCGAGCAGGGCGTAGCTCGACAGGGCCCGCGCGTACCAATGGCCGCATTCGTATTCGTTGAACGGATTGCGGCTGCGCCCGTCGTAGCGGTCGCGCGCCGCGCGGACGATGTCGAGCCCCTCGTCGATCATGCCGCGAAGGACCAGATGGGACGCGGCCTGGTACTCGATGCCGGTCCAGACCTCGTTGCTGTAGACGAACGGCAGCGACGGCATCCCGCCTTTGGGCCAAGTGCACAGCAAGAGGCCCCCGTCGTCACCCATTGCGTAGCCGGGACGCTGGGGATTTGCGTGTTCCGAGAGATCCTTCTTGAGATTGTATCGGTGGACGCTCTTGAGATGGCTGTCGACCTTGGCCTGATCCAGCGCCTCCGGCAGGCCGGAGACCGCCGCCAGCCAGGAGCCCAGCACGCCGTCGGACAGGCACCCGGTTCCGTACTGGTACTTGGGGCCTTCCGCCTTCAGCAATTCCAGAGCCTCGGGCGAGTAGTTTTTGTTGAAGCTCTGGACTTTGACGGGGTCGTCGGCTCGAAGCCCTTGTGTCTGAATCTGTTGATAGAAATACTCGCCGTCGAAGAGCTTCTCATTGACGAACTTCCGTCCCTTGGCGAGCAGTTCCTCGTAGTACGACACATCGTCGTCGCCGACCTCCCGGCCCATCGCGATCGCCGCCTCCAGAGCCCCGAGATAGAAGCTGGTGCACATGCCGTCCGGCCCCCAGAACTCGATGTCGTACGTGTTGTGGTGCGGCTCGCGAATGACGCCTTCAGCCTCCGGGTCCCATGTGGCGATGCAGTAATTCAGACTGCGGCGCACCTGCGGCCAGAGCGTCTTCATCCAGGCGGTGTCGCCGCTGATTCGCCAGTCACGATAGACCTTCATCACGCCGCCCAATTGCCCGTCGCTGGCGGCGTGGAAATCGTGCGCCGGTTCGCGAATCGGAAGCGAAGAGCGGAAGTTCTGGTGGCCCTCGCTGTTCTGGGAGACGGTGAACTCGGTTTCCCGCAGCGTCCGTTCGAGGGTGGGGAACAGATGCGCGACCGCTTGGGCATAGTTCCAGACGTGGGTGCACGACCCGTGGCAACAGCCGGCGCCGTTGTGACATCCCTCGAACCCCCAGAACTTGCCGTCGATCTGGCGAAGCACGGTGGGGGACTTGAGGATCGTCAGATTGGCCGCTACGGCCTCGACCACCTCGGCCGGCAGCGTGGTGTCGTAGAAGCAGACGCTGAACTTCTTGCTCGCGGCCCGCAGCCCACTGTAGTCCTTGCGCCAGCGGCCCACCACGGCATCGATGCTCTCAAACTGGCCGGCGTACCAGGGCCGATACGTCTCGTCCTGCCCGGCTGCCGTGGCGCCGC
>CALMMH010000609.1 GCA_937868145.1 uncultured Phycisphaerales bacterium | reverse complement strand
CAGCGCCATCGCTGGGCCATGTTCATCGCGGAATATGCGGCGTCGGATCGTTGTTGCCAGAACAGGCCTCCTTCCTCAGAATTCGGAGGCCTGTAGTTCCCGTTCCGCGTGGTCTCGATGCCGAGCGGGCCGATTCCGACCGGATACAACACGCCGCGAGTCTTCGTCACGTGCTCGGCGTACCAGCGGCCGCGCGGCATGAAGTCCAGGAACGGAGCGATCTCCGGATCCGCCTGGGCCAAGCGATTGGCGCGGCACAATCCGTAGAACGGCGCCTGGAAGTTGTAGTTGAGATGGTAGTCACCCGCCCAAGCCGGGGTGTCGGTCGTGGTCCAGGAGCCGAAAAGTCCCGGCGGAAAACGCGGATCGCGACTGCACGCGCCCATCACGTACAGCGAACGATAATAGTGATGCTCGACAGGTCCGCCGCCGATGTCGACGTAGGACTTCGCCCAGTAGTCCGCCCACCACGCCGCGTGTTGCGTCCGCAAATCGGCCAGCGAAGAGGCATCCAAACCGCGCACCGTTTCTTGAGCGTTGGCCAGATACGCCTCGGATTGGAAACGGCTCGCCACCGCCAGCACGATCGTCACCGACTGATCGGGAAGCAAATTGAGGTGGGCGTCTCCCGCGCCGATCAGTTGCATCGCCGCAGCCGCCTCCGTCGCGATATCGACGTCCTGAGCGAACTTCCGAGTGACCCAGGAGAAATCGTTGAGACTCTCTTTTCGCACCTCGGAGCCATTTCCTTCGAATGGAGACAGGGTCACCGTCACATCGAGCGGCTTTCCCGTCGCGGACAACTCGACCACGAGAACCGAATTGGTCGCGGACACCCAGCACCGCATCCGCAAACCGACATCGCCCTTCGTAAAGCGAGCTTCGGCAGCCGGGTCGTAGTAGGACATCTCGACGCGATACTCCGCGCCTTGGAGCGCCGGCGCGACGACGTCCAACTTCGCCAGGGGACGCGGGCCGGCTTTGCCATATTGCGACTTCAGCTTCCAGAAGTCATTCTTGGCGATGTAAAACTCCTGATGCTCCGGCGAACCCGCGAACGTCGCGGCCAAGTCGCCATTGCCCAAGAGAGGACTATCGACCGACACGCCGCTGGGAATACGGCTCGGCGGACTGGTCCACACGGATTTGCAGGGAGTAATGATCCTCCGGATCGCAGCGAGAGGGCTTTCCTCTTGTGCCGCGAGAAGGGAGTTGGTTCCGCAGACGATCAGAACAAACAACACACGAATGACATGGTCGTACACCATAGATCCTCCTAATATACAGCCGGCCTTTATACTCCATGTCACCGGTAGGAAACAAGGCTGAGTTTGGAGGATGGAGAGGACGTGCACGATGGGATCGAGCCGGCGCCTGTTCTGTTGTCGTTTCGCCGGACGTAGGATACACACCTTGATCCTTCTTTTCCTCGCGCGTATAGTAGTCTTCGTCTCTGTGCGCACAGAGAAGTCCTATCATTCACCCCTAATTGGAATGAGAGAGTGTTTCATGAAGCGTCGGACCTTCCTGGCTTCGGTCATCGCCGTACCCGTCATTGTCCCGAGAATCGTCCTCGGAGCCAACAAGAAACTCAACATCGCTTTCATCGGCATGGGCGGCCAGATCCAGGGCCATGTCAACACGGCACTACAGTTGGGCCACAACGTGGTGGCGTTCTGCGACGTGGACCCCAACCAGATCGCCAAATCTCAGGCTCGGCACAAGGCTCAGGCCAGCGAAGTCAAGGCGTACTCCGACTACCGCCAGTTGCTGGAGAAGGAAAAGACGCTCGACGCGGTTGTCGTCGCCACGCCGGACCATTGGCACGCGGCGATCTGCACAGCCGCGATGAAGGCCGGCCTGCACGTGTACTGCGAAAAGCCGCTGACGCGCACCATCGCCGAGGCCCGCGCGATGGCTGAACTGGCCCGCCAATCGAAGGTGGTCACCCAGACCGGCAACCAGGGCAGCGCGTCGTCGAACCTGCGTCGGAGTGTCGAGCTGATTCAATCCGGCCTGCTCGGGAACATCAGCAATGTCCACGTCTGGCACCCGACCCACAGTTGGCCCTGCGGCGTTCCGCGTCCGGCGGGGTCCGACCCCACGCCGGCGGGCATGAACTGGGATTTCTGGTGCGGACCCGCCCCCCTGCGGCCCTACAAGGCGGACACCTACCACCCGGAGAAGTGGCGAGGATGGTACGATTTCGGCAATGGCTCGATCGGCGATTTCTGCTGCCATTCTTTCAATATGCCGGTCCGGGCGCTCAACCTGGGGTATCCCTCTCGCGTTGAGATCAGCAACGTGAAAGGGGCAGGCATGGAAAGCTATGCTCAGGCGGTGACGCACACGTTCCATTTTGCCGCCGAAGGAAATCGCGCTTCGGTGAGCCTGATCTACTACACCGGAGGCGAGGACATGCCGCCCAAACGGATCACCGACCAACTCATCAGCACCTTTGGCGGTATCGATCGGGTGGGCGCGATCGTTGAAGGCGAGAAAGGCCTGCTGTCCGCCGGGCTTTGGAATGACCAATGCTATGTCAAGCTGAACGACGACAAGAAGTTCATCGGACACGAGAAGCATCCCGAAGCCGTCAAGGTGCCACAGAGCCTGCCGCGCGTCGCCGGGCACTTCCAGGAATGGGCCGACGCCATTCTGGAGAATGGAAAGACCTATTCGCCTTTCGAGTTCGGAGGACGCCTCACCGAGATCGGTCTGGCGGGCACCGTCGCGCTGAGGTTGCAGCGCAACCTCGAATGGGACGGCCAAGCCATGAAAGCCAAAGGCGTGCCCGAAGCCGACGCCCTCGTGCGACAACCAAGCCGCACGCAGTGGCTATAGACACAACGCCCGGCTGACGCGGGGTACGTGGGGTCCTGGTTCCACGACACGAGTCCGCAAGGGCTCTCGCCAGAGGGACGATGCTGCGGTTTTAGACCGGCCTATGGCTTGGGTTCATCCGCGACGTCTTTGGAGAGGCGACGGGACCCTGCCGAGCAAACGCCAGAAGCGGCGACCGAACAATGCGGTGATTGTCCCGAAGATCATGCCCGCCAGCAACAGTTCTCCGATTGGTGGAGACGGGTGACTGCTGTTGTACGGCTTGCCTGCGTACAACAGAATGATCAACACGAAGCCGCATCCGAAATCGGACAGCCGGTGCGACCACTGCGACACAGGTTCGCAAGCCACAGGGGACGCCCGACGTCCCCGCCGATCTCGTCTGGCTATGGCCGCTCTGCCCTTCATCCTCTCTGCTTCCTCAACGTCAGATCACATACGCTCGTGTTCCACAGCGCATCCACGCCGGACTCGTCGTCCGGAATCTTGACTCGAGTTCCAATTATACACCGACGGACTGCGAGCCACAAGTTCCGCGGTTGCGGTCGTCAGTCGCTCGTGTCCAACACGCTCATGAAGGCCTCTTGCGGGATCTCGACGGCCCCGATGTTCTTCATGCGTTTCTTGCCCTCTTTCTGTTTCTTGAGGAGCTTCATCTTGCGGGTGACGTCGCCGCCGTAGAGCTTGGCCGTCACGTCCTTGCGATAGGCCTTGATCGTCTCGCGGGCGATGATCTTGCCGCCGATGGCGACCTGGAGCGGGATCTCGAACTGCTGACGCGGGATCGCCTTACGCAGCTTCGTAATGAGCTTACGGCCTCGCGGCTCGGCGTTGCTGCGGTGCACGATCAATGAGAGCGCCTCGACGGGCATCCCGTTGACGAGGATGTCGATCTTGACCAGGTCCCCGACCTCGAAGCCGGTAAATTCGTAGTCCATCGTGGCATAGCCGTGGCTGACGCCTTTGATGAGGTCGTAAAAGTCGTAGACGATCTCGGCCAGCGGGGCCTTGTACACCATCATGACGCGCGTGGGACTGAGGTAGTCGGTCTTGAGCAGCTTGCACCGGCGGCCCTCGGCGAGCTTCATGATGCCGCCGATCGTGTCGTTGGTGGTGATGATTTCGAGCTTGACGAACGGCTCGCGGATCTCCTCGACCATGGTGCGGTCGGGCAGTTCGCTGGGGGCATCAATCCTCTTGACCGTCCCGTCGCGGAGAAGGATCTCATAACTGACGGTCGGAGCGGTCTGGACGACGTCGATGTCGTTCTCGCGTTCGAGCCGCTCCTGGATGATCTCCATGTGTAAGAGCCCCAGAAAGCCGCAGCGAAAGCCGAAGCCCAGCGCCTGGGAGTTCTGCGGGACGAAGGTGAAGCTGGCGTCGTTGAGGGAGAGCTTGTCGAAGGCGGCGCGAAGACGCGGGTATTCCGTGTTGTTGCCGGGATAGAAGTCGGAAAAGACCATCTGCATCGGCGGTTTGTAGCCCCTGAGGGCGTCCGGGGCCGGGTGCACGTCGTCGGTGATCGTGTCGCCGATGCGGACGTTGGCCAGGTCGCGGATGTTGGCGATGACGTAACCGACCTCGCCGGTGCCGAGTTCATCGACAGGCCTCATGTCCGGACGGAATTTGCCGAGCTCGGTGACCTGGTAGGTGAAGCCGTTGCCCATGAGGCGGACTCGCTGGCGGGTCTTGAGCGTGCCGGAGAAGACGCGGACATAGCAGATGACGCCGCGATAGTCGTCGTACTGGCTGTCGAAGATCAGGGCGCGGGCGGGCTCGTCGCTGCGGTCGACCGGCGGGGGCAGGAGCATGCAGACGGCGTCGAGCAAGTCCTTGACGCCGAGGCCGCTCTTGGCGCTGATGTGGAAGCATTCGTTCTTGCGGATGCCGAGAACGTGTTCGATTTCCTCGGCCACCAGGTCCGCCTGCGCCGCCGGCAGATCGACCTTGTTGATCACACCGAGGATCTCAGCCCCGGCCTCGGTGGCCAGGTAGGCGTTCGCCAGCGTCTGCGCCTGAATCCCCTGCGTCGCGTCCACCACCAGCAGCGCCCCTTCGCACGCCGCCAAAGCCCTGGACACCTCGTACCCGAAATCAACGTGTCCCGGCGTGTCGATCAGGTTGAGCATGTAGGGCTGGCCCTCGTGCTCGTATTCCATGGTGACGGCGGAGGCCTTGATCGTGATGCCGCGCTCCCGCTCGATGTCCATGCTGTCGAGAATCTGGTCCTTGGCCTGGCGCGAGGTGATCGTGCCGGTCAGTTCCAGCATGCGGTCGGCGAGCGTGCTCTTGCCGTGGTCAATGTGTGCGACGATTGAAAAATTCCGAATGTTCTGAATATCCATAGGTCCTGTCATTCCAGAGCCGAAAAATCGCAAAGGATCGTGTCCGCAATGGGCAGCGCCTGCCCACTGAGCCGGACCGCCCGGTCCGCAACCTCGATCAGGCCCATTTGCCGGTATCGCCCGATCGGCTCGGCGAAGATCCGCATCGCATCGCGTCCGGTCCGCCGGTGAAACTCCGCCAGATCGATCCCCTCTCGCCGTCGAAGGTTCAACACCGCGGTTTCACAGGCCGCGTCGTCCGGACTCACCAGGTTCGTCTCCGCCGGCGCCGTCCGTCCGCTTTCCACAGCCGCAAGGTATCGCCCGATGTCCGCGTCGTTCGTGAGCCGCCGCCCGCTCGCCCGGACCGCGTCGTTCGTCAGGTACGAAGCCGCCGCCGGGCCGATGCCCACATACGGCCGATTGGCCCAGTACCCCAGATTGTGCCTGCATTCACATCCCGGCCTGGCGAAATTGGAAATCTCATACTGCCTGAGCCCCGCTCGTTCCAGCCGGTCGATGGCCTCCTCATACATGGCCCGATCGAGTTCCTCATCCACAGCCGCCAGCCAGCCGGTCCCCCGCCAGGCTTCGAACACCGTTCCCGCTTCAAAACTCAGACTATACGCCGACACATGCTCGATGTTCAATGCAAGCGCCGCCTCCAGGCCGGCCTGCCAATCGGCGAGCGTCGAGCCTGGAATCGCAAAAATCAGATCCAGCCCGACGTTTTCGAACCCCGAACGACGGGCCATCGCCACCGCCGCTGCAATCTGCCCGACCGAATGCGCACGACCCAGCAGCTCCAGCTCCCGTGCGTTGAACGACTGAGCCCCGAACGACAACCGATTCACGCCGGCCGTCTTCAACCCGCCCAGCAACCTCGCATCCACCTGCCCGGGATTGCACTCGACCGTGAATTCCTGGGCCTGCGGGCATCGCTCGCGCACCCGCCGCACCAGCCGAATCAACTCTTCCGCAGGCAGCGCGGTCGGACTACCCCCGCCGATATAGGCCGTGCAGAATTCGATTCCATCGTCGTATCGCTCCAACTCCCGCAGCAAACCATCGACCAGTCGGCCGGCGTCGACGCCCCCGGCCGGCACGGAATAGAACCCACAGTATCGGCACTTGCTCCGGCACACCGGAATATGGACGTAGAGCCCGGCGGATTCGTTGCTCGTCGCTCGTCGCTCGTCGTCGGCAACAGCAAGCACATGGCGACCCGCCGTCTGCGAATCCGCTTCACGCTTCACGCACGACGCACAACGCAGCCCGTGTCTTGTTGGTCCGGTAGCCAGTTCTGCCATTATCATTTTTCCAAGGGATCGAGAGGACTTCCGATGGCACCCAAACCAGCCACTATAGCGAATCCCGGCGGTTTTGGCAAATCATCTTGACGTGGCACGAACAGCCGCCAACCGAGCCAGATATCTGCAAATGCTTGCCAAATAGGGATTTGTGGGGATTGATGTCTTTTCACACTCAAAGCGAACCGCCATAATACAGGCCATGACCAGAGCGCGAATCGACATTCCGGACGACAAGATCGCGGAGTTCTGTCGTCGTAATCACATTCGACGGCTGGCTCTGTTCGGTTCTTCGAGACGACTTCCGGCCCGACAGCGACGTCGATATCCTCGTCGAGTTCGAGCCCGAAGCACGAGTCGGCCTACGGTTTTTCGGCATGGAAGAAGAACTCTCGGAAATACTCGGACGCAAGGTCGATTTGAATACCGCAGGATTCCTTTCACCCTATTTCCGCAGCCAGGTCCTCGCCGAGGCCGAGGTACACTATGCCGCAGCATGACGCGGTGGACCTAGGTATTCTGTGGGCCATTGTCAGAGAGGACCTACCGCCGCTGATCATGGAGTTATGTCGCGTTCTTGACGAAGAACCCAGCCAGGACTGATCCAAAGTACGCGACAGTCAGCGATCGCCCCCTGTATATGACAGAACCTCCTCGCCGCTGTGACAGCAGCGAGGAGGTTCTGGTTTTTATGCTGGTTGATTCCGAATTTCTTTGGCAGTCGTCACCGTACTGCCGGCGGAATCATCAAATGAACTCGGTCGTGCCCGGCATGGCTATGGGCTTGATGGGCAGGCTCTGGTCCCAGGTCAGGTTGTCGGGGACGAGCTTCTCCTGCGAATTCAACGCCTGGTCCCAGGTGATCTCTTTGCCCGTGTAGGCGGCCATGCGTCCCATGATGGCCATCAGCGTGCTGGTAGCCATCCAGGCGCCGTCATTGATCGGCTGGCCCTTGCGGATGGAGTCGAACAGCTCGTTGTGCTCGACCTGGTACATGTCGCACTTCGGACCGGCGTACCGCCAATTCTCGTCGCCGGTGATGGTGGGTTCGTCCCAGCCTTTGATGGTCCCCACGCCGTCGC
This sequence comes from uncultured Phycisphaerales bacterium, assembly GCA_937868145.1. GTDB lineage: Bacteria > Planctomycetota > Phycisphaerae > Sedimentisphaerales > Anaerobacaceae > PLanc-01. The sequence continues at coordinate 659 of CALMMH010000609.1, read as the reverse complement.
TGCCCATGACGAAGTCGGAGTTGTCGCTGTAGCAGTTGTGGATCTGGCGCTGGGCCATGAACGCACGAACGCCGTCCGCGTACTCGTAGAACACGTCGATGTGGTCGAAGATGTTGCCTTCGTTGTTGGGGAACTGGCGGCCACCGGTGCCCACGGCCTTCAGAGGCGGCACATCCTTCATCGCCCACGCGATCTTGTCCACGCTGTGGCAGGCCTGTTCGACCAGCCCGTCGCCGGACAGCCAGGTGAAGTTGTACCAGTTGCGAACCTGCCATTCGACATCGCTGATGCCGGCGGGCCGAGTGTCGGCTGCGGGCATGGGTTTCACGGGCGAAGCCATATAGGTGGCGTAGATCGCGCGAATATGGCCGATTGCGCCCTGGTGAATCTTCTCATAGAAGGCCCGGCGAGCTAGGTGATACCGCCAGCAGAAGCCGGCGACCAGCGCCAGGTTCTGCTCTTTGGCTTTGGCGGCGGACTCCATGACGGAACGAACGCCCGGAGCGTCGGTGGCCATGGGCTTCTCGCAGAAGACGTGTTTGCCGGCCTCGACGGCGGCCTTGAGATGCTGCGGCCGGAATCCCGGAGGCGAAGCCAGCAGAACGACGTCCACGCCGCTGTCGATCACCTTCTGATAGGCGTCCAGACCGACGAAGCAG
>CALMMH010000608.1 GCA_937868145.1 uncultured Phycisphaerales bacterium | reverse complement strand
GTTGCAGCAGACGGCCGCCGCTGAGCTTGGTCGTTGACGCAGATTCAAGAGGCCCGAGACAGATCCCATCATTCGTGCCGCGTCGGCCGACGCTTGATTTCGGTATCGGGATTTGTTACGATACGAACATGAAAGTTGTCACAGGTAAAGTAGTCGCCGGCCGGATTGTGATTGAAGGGGAGCCCCTGCAAGAAGGCTGCACCGTTACCGTACTTGCGCTGGAGCAGAATGAGGCATTCGTGCTGGATGCAAACGCCGAGGCCTCGTTGCTGGCGGCGATGGCCGAGGCCGACCGCGGCGAGACGATCAGCGGCGAAGAACTGATGACGAAACTGCGAGACTGAGCTTGAGCGGAAGACTCCCCATCCGAATTGTCCGAAGTGCGGCGGACCAAATCGTTAGGGTGTCTACAGGGTGGAATACAAACCGTCCCAAGACGCCCGACGCGGTGGAGATTCTGGCATTGTGGCACACGAGTCGAGGCTCCGGTCCGAGATTATAGCATCTCGTTAACGCGGCCATTCGGCAGAACAGGGAAAATAGATCGGGCGGACGAGGATGAGTCGTCCGCCCGAGATCAATCGTCAATACTCAATCGTAAATCGTCAATTCTTCACGAGCAGCCCATCGAGTTTCCGCAGTTGAAGCATTTGTAGCAGGTGCCGTTGCGGACGGTGATGGAGCCGCAGATGTCGCAGGCCGGGGCGTCGTCGCCGAAGTGCTCGAACTGGGCATTGAACTGATGCATCATGGCGGCGTCCGCCTGGGTCCCGTCTTCGGCGCCGACGTTGGCGATGATCGGAACACTCACCATCGGGCCGATCCGAGCGGGCTTGCCGCCGATGCGGTCCATGGGCAGAACCGACGTCGCCTTGGCCGGCATGGTTTCCTGCGGCTTGGCCTCGGGGGTCTTACTCTTTTTGCCGTTGCCGCCGCCATTACTGCCGACCGCCTTGGCCTCGGCGATCTTGTGCGCCAGGTCCTTGGTCTTTTCCACCAGTTCGCGGGCGGTGGTGTTGACCGTCTTGCTCCCTTCGGTGGCCGGCGGAGTCCGGTTGGGCAGATTCTTGTCCGCGTAGCCCGGGATGAACTGGAGGCCCAGCCAGCAGAAGATGTAGTCGATCAGGCTCTTGGCGAACGGGATGTCCCGGTTGCTGGTCATGCCGGAGGGCTCGAACCGGGCGTGACGGAATTTGTCCACCAGCGTGATCAACGGGACGCCGTACTGCAGGGCCATGGACGTGCACGTTCCGATGACGTCCATAAGGCCCCCGACGGTGCTGCCCTCCTTGGCCATAGTGATGAACAACTCACCAGGC
>CALMMH010000607.1 GCA_937868145.1 uncultured Phycisphaerales bacterium | reverse complement strand
TATCAGCCTGCTGCCCGTGCACGTCGCCGGGACTGCCCTGGGCCCGCAGGGTCGGCCGTTGGCAGGAGCATCCGTTCTCCACTTCCCTTTCATGCCGGCCACTTCCACCAACGACGATGGACGCTTCGAGTATGTTTATTACACGAATGGCTCCGCTTCCACACACACGGTATGGATCAGTCACGAATTGTTGAGTCTCGCAAGCATCGCAGAGGTAAACGATCCCTCGGGTCAAGGGCGACTCACAGGCCGAATCACCCTCCAACCGGCGTATTCACTGACCGGCCGCGTCACCACCCCGGACGGCCCAAGCATACCCGCTGCCTACGTACGGCTCGTCCTGGCCTCGCCCCACCATTCACCTAGACGGATCTCCGTGCTCGCAGAAGTCATCACGGATGCCGACGGCGTCTACGAGATTCGCGGCGTTCCCTTGCCGCCATCGGACTTCTATGCATACTACTATGCGGTGATCGCCCATGCGGGCGGATACAGTGAAGCCTCCGTTGATCCGGTGCCACTGAGCGAAGCCATGCAGGAGCCCATCCGCCTCAAGACGATCGTCTTGCAGCCGACCGATCAGATCGTGTCGGGAGTTGTGGCTGACGCGAATGACGACCCTGTGCCCGGCGTGCTGATCAAGACCGACAGAATCTGGCCTTCCTCCTACCGGGACGACGCGGCGCAACCCCATCGGCAGGTGTTGTCCAACGCCCAGGGGCGATTCTGCATGGAGAGGGTGTGCAGAGGCCCGATTCGAATCACCGCAACGACATCCGTTCCGACCGAGCAGGAAGGCGTCACGGAAACCTTCGGCGGCGAAACCGGCGTCAAAATCATTTTGGGCCAGACGCTCCTTTCGGGCAAGTCGTCGACAGGCTCGCGTGTAACCGACTGGACCGCGCTGGGTCTGTCGGACCACGCGGCCGAGCTCCAAGGCAAGGGCGTGCTGTTGTGCTTCGTCGATCTGGAGCAGCGGTCCTGCCGCCATGTGCTGTCGCAACTGGCCGCTCAGAGCGGGGAACTCGCGAAACAGAATGTGA
>CALMMH010000606.1 GCA_937868145.1 uncultured Phycisphaerales bacterium | reverse complement strand
AAGACCACGTTCCTGCCCACGATCGCAGGCAGCGGCGGCACAGCCAAAGCCCGCTGCACTGTTCGTGCGGCCGACCGCACCGAGATCAAGTTCGAAGTGATTTCGACTCTCGGCGGCCGGGCAAAGGGAACCGTCGATCTGCTGAAGCCCGACCAGACCACCCGCAACTGATCTGCAACACTATTGTGGAATCGACCTGTCATGCAGAAAGAAATGATACTGTCCAAGAACTCCTGTCTCACCACCACATTGGCGTTGTCCCTGCTGTTTCTGTTGTCCTGGGCCAGAGCTGAATCCTCCGCGGCGGGCGAGAAGCCGGACACTTCGACGACGAACTCTTACGCCTATCCAGCCCTGGGCCTCTCGGCCGACCGGAAGGTGGACGTCGCGTGGAATCGGTTCTACAGCCACGCCGGCCTGGCGGACATCCTGGCCCGCCTGCACCAGGCCTTTCCCGAGCTGACGAAGCTGTACTCGCTCGGCAAATCCACCGAGGGACGGGACCTCTGGTGTATCGAGATAACAGCCCGTCCCGCCCCGGAGGGTCGCTCTGCGCCCGGGGGCAATCCCGATCGCAAACCGGGCATCTACGTCGACGGCAACATCCACGGCAACGAGGTCCAGGCCGGCGAGATGGTCGCGTACACCGCGTGGTACCTCTGCCATCAATACGACCGACTCGACCGCGTCAAAACCCTGCTCGACAACTACGTGTTCTACCTCGTGCCGATGGTCAATCCCGACGGCCGGGATCACTGGCTGGCCACTCGCGACGGCGCGATGTCCGGCCGGACCGGTTCGACCCCGACCGACAACGACCGCGACGGCGTCGCCGACGAGGACGACTGCGAGGATCTCAATGGCGACGGCGTCGTCACCCTGATGCGAATCAAAGACCCGCAGGGCCGATACAAGCCGCATCCGGACTATCCGGAGTATCTCATGGTTCGCGCCAAGCCCGACGAGCCGGGCGAGTACACCCTCCTGGGCTGGGAAGGCATCGACAATGACGGCGACGGCCGGGTCAACGAGGACGGCCGCGGCGGCTACGACCTCAATCGCAACTGGGCCTGGGACTGGCAGCCGCAGTACATTCAGTACGGGGCGATGGATTACCCGTTCTCGCAGCCGGAATCGCGGGCGGTGGCGAACTTCGTGCTGGCCCATCCCAACATCGCGGCCGGCCAGTGCTATCACAACAACGGCGGCATGATCCTTCGCGGTCCCGGCCGCGAAGGCGGCGAGATGAAAGGCCCCGACAACCGGCTCCTGGAGATGATCGCCGAACGCGGAGAGAAGATCCTGCCCTACTATCGCTCGATGATCTCCTGGCAGGACCTCTACACCACCTGGGGCGACGAGGACTCCTGGCTCTACGGCGCCCGCGGTGTCCTGGCGTACACCTGCGAGATGTGGACGACGAGCAACCTCTACAAGAACGGCGGCGAAACCTCCGACGAGCAGGATGCGGAGTTCCTCAAGCACGTCCTGCTCGACGACGGCGTCGTCCCCTGGAAACCTTACGACCATCCGACGTACGGGCGGATCGAGATCGGCGGTCTCAAGAAGGAATGGGGGCGGGTACCGCCGTCGTTCCTTCTCGAGGAGGAATTACATCGCTGCATGGCGTTCGCCCTCTATCACGCCGGCGTGATGCCGCGGCTGCGAATCGCGGAGGTCGCGGTCGAACCACTGGGCAACCGCCTGTTCAAGATCTGGGTGACGATCGAAAACAGCCGGCCCATGCCGACGCGGACCGGCCAGGACATCGAGCACCACATCAGCCCGCCGGATATCGTCTCGATCCGCGGCGACGACCTCAAGGCCCTTTCGGCCGGACGCGTCACAGACCGCTTCTTCAAACAGGTCGAGGCAGTGGAGTCCCGTCCCGAGCGGGTGGAACTGGAAAAGATCGAAGGCATGGACGCGACGCGAGTGCAGTTCGTCGTCCAGGGCAGCGGCCCGTTCACGATCACCGTGGACTCCGCCAAGGGCGGCCTGCTTCAAAAGGACGGCTCCCTGCCATAGAGTATGTCGAGGCACATGACTTGTAGGGTGGGTTCTCAACCCACGCGCCATCTCCGATGAACGAACACGCCGAACGAATCGAGTTGTTGTTGCGGATCTTCGCGGACGTCCCACCGACCGGGACGGCGGACGCCGCCTATCTGTATGCGGAGACCGAGCCGAACCAGGGGTCGGTCTTCGCCGCCGGTCACAACCTCCTCGAACGAAAACAAGTCCGCAGGCTTCTGATCTCCGATTGCCAGCCCAAGAGCGGCTACATCGGCGCAACCGCCTATCGCGCCGCGATGATCGCAACAGGCATCCCCAATGACGTCATCGAAGAAGTCCCCATGGAGCCGACCGAGATCCTCCACACCGGCATCGAAGCCGACCGAGCGGTCCAGTTCGCCAAGGCCAGAGGTTACGAGCGATTGCTCATCGTCTCGGTCCCCTTCCATCAGGAGCGAGCGTTCATCAGCGTGGTGACCGCGGTCTTACGGGAGTATCCCTCGCTCAAGGTTTACAGCCATCCCGGCCGGCCGCAACCGTGGGACGAGACCGTGACGCATTCCCAGGGCAAGCTCCGCGGCACGCGAGCCGAGCTGATCGGCGAGGAACAAAAGCGAATCGAGACCTACACGGCCCAGGGCTTTCTGCTGCCCCGCTCGGCGATCCTGGAGTATCTTCGCACTCGCGATTGACTGCCGCCAGGCGGTTTGATAACCTGCGGAATACTGTGCTTCGCAGTTGGACCGAGTCAGTCATCTTGAGGGACAAAGCGGATGGATGAGGCGACGTACACGATCACCCAAAAACGGTTTCTCCGTGGCCGTCAGCAATTCACGATCAGCGGACATGTGCTGAGAATTGAACGCCGGCGCGGCCTGTCAATCGAGCAGCAACGGGTCGATCTGGAGGAACTCCACCCGGAAGCATTGAGGATCAAACGCGTACCCCTGCGCGCCATGCTGATCTGGTCAGTTACCTGGGTCGTGGCGGTGTCTCTGCTGACCCTTGCCATGGGAGCCAGGAGCAACAGCGCCTCGGAAATCGCCTCGGTCTTTGGATTGCTCCTCATCCCCGTAACCTTTGTTACCCTCGTCCCAATATGTCTTGGGTTCGTCAACGTTGTCGCTTTTCAGGACAGGTTCCGGCAAATCCGCTTGTGGTACGAACTTCCCGATAGAGTGACCTTTGACAGATTCGTACAAACGATGACCGACGAAATCCGCAAAGCGAGGGAGTGTCCGCATCCTCTTTTGAGCAAGCTTCGAATGGCAAACATCATCGACGACCGACAATATGACCGGGCCATGGAGTTGCTC
>CALMMH010000605.1 GCA_937868145.1 uncultured Phycisphaerales bacterium | reverse complement strand
GCAGAAAACGGCATACGAGATCATCGCCATTCCGACGGGCATCGTCACGGTGGAGTGGGCCCAGAACCATCCCCGACGCTCTGCCGCTTCACGGCGATGTCCCGACTGTGGTCTTTCCCGCCACGACCAGGATGCCCTCTTCTGCAAATGCTGCGGGGCGAAGCTCTCTCCGGATGGGAATCACGATGCAGAAACATAGGTTCATAAAACGCGTCCTTATCGTCGTTCTGGGCGTGGCGATCGCCTTGGCTGTGCTCCTGTGGCAGGTGGGGTTGCCTCCGGTCTATGCCGGCCTGATCAGTCTGAACGCCGTAGCTCTGTCGCTGTACGGCTTCGACAAGCGGCAGGCGATGGCGGGCGGAACGCGAATCCCCGAAGTCGTGCTGCATCTGGTCGCGCTGTTGGGCGGCAGCCCTGCGACGCTGGTTGGGCAGCAACTGTTCCGGCACAAGACCTGCAAGCGGAGCTTCCGGCTGGTCACCGCAGCCATCCTTTTCTTGCAGGCCGGATTGATCTACGGCTACTGGCGATGGACTCGAGGTTGAGACCCGATGGACACTTTCCCACCCGGCATCCAATTTCGAAAACCTTGGCGAAGTTACCAGCAGCGGGTGCTGACGGAATTAGAGCAGCATCTCGACGACAACCACCTGCACATCATCGCCGCACCGGGCTCGGGCAAGACCGTGCTCGGCCTGGAGGTCATGCGGCGGCTCAACCGCCCGACGCTGATCCTGGCCCCCACCGTCGCCATCCGCGACCAGTGGGTGGACCGGTTCGTCAATCTGTTCATGGACGGCCGACATGACACGCCGGAGTGGATCTCGAAGGACATTCGCACACCGCGGTTCATCACTGCGTCGACATATCAGGGGCTCCACAGTGCCTACACCGGAGATTCCGAGGAGAACCCGGAATCTAGGCCCCACGCCACCGGACGCGACGCGATCGTCAAGCACCTCAAGCAGCTCGGCGTGCAGACGCTCGTCCTGGACGAAGCCCATCATCTGCGAAACGAGTGGTGGAAGTGCTTGGCCGACCTGAAAAAGAGCCTCGACGAGCCCACGGTCGTCGCTCTGACCGCAACGCCTCCGTTCGACGTCACGCCGCTTGAATGGGAACGGTACATCGGCCTGTGCGGCCCAATCGACGCGGAGATCTCCGTGCCCGAGTTGGTCGCGCAGAAGAACCTCTGCCCTCATCAGGATTACGTGTATCTGTCCTCGCCGCTGCAGGCTGAACAGCAGGAGATTCACGAGTTCCGCAGGCAGGTCGATGTGTTCGTCAAGGATCTCTGCGCCAACGAGCAGTTCGTCAACGCCCTGGAGAGCCACGCCTGCGTTGCCGAGCCGGACACGTACACCGAAGAGATCCTGGACGATCCGGAGTTCTACTCAAGCGTCGCGTTCTTCTTGAACCACGTGCGAGGACGTCCGCCTCACAAGCTGCTGCGAGTTCTCGGCCTCTCGCCGAGGAAGTGCCCCAAGCTGGACATGCAGTGGATGGAGACGCTGCTGACAGGCTGCTTCCACACGCACACGAAATCCTTCGATGCGCATAAGGAACTGTTCCGTCGCATCGTCCGCGACGCCAAACGGGTCGGCATCGTGGAACGGCGGGAGATCAGTCTCCGCAGCGCGACCAAGATCGCGAAACTCCTGATCCGCAGCGCATCCAAGCTCAAGAGCGTCGACGACATCGTCCGGTTGGAGACTAAGTCGCTGGGCCCGGACCTGCGAATGGTGATCCTGACCGACTTCATCCGCCGGGCGGACTTTCCGAGCGATCCGGCGGACATCAAACCGATCAAAAGACTGGGCGTCGTGCCCATCTTCGAGCAGATCCGCCGCAGCGACGCGGGCATTGCAAAGCTGGGGATTCTTACCGGGACATTGACTGTCGTCCCTTGCGATGCGAGGGAGGCTCTCCAGACTGCGGCATCCGGCCTGGGCATCGAACCGGCGGATCTCGCGTTCAAACCGCTTGCTCACGATCCACGGTTCTGCGAGCTGACGATCCGCGGGGCCGACAAGCCCAAGATGGTCGGCCTGGTCACTGCCCTATTCAATCAAGGCGGGATCAACGTCCTGGTCGGAACCACCTCGCTCCTCGGCGAAGGCTGGGACGCCCCTTCCGTCAACTCGCTGATCCTGGCCAGCTTCGTCGGCTCGTACATGCTCTCGAACCAGATGCGCGGCCGGGCCATCCGCACGCAGGAAGGCAAGCCGGATAAGACCGCAAACATCTGGCACCTCGTCTGCCAGGAAGAGGGCTCGCCGCAGCTCAACGAGGACATGGAAACGCTGAGCAGGCGGTTCAAATCGTTCGTCGGCGTCTCCTTCACGAAGCCGAGAATCGAGAGCGGCCTGGGTCGCCTGGGTCTGGGGCAGCCGCCCTATACGGCCGCGAGAATGGAGCACATCAACGCCGTGATGCAGCGCAAAGCCTGCGACCGACCCAAACTCATCGCCGATTGGGAACGGGCCCTCGCCTCGGCAAGAGAAGCGGACATGGCCGAACAGGTGGTGGTCTCTGAAGCCGCTCTGCCGCGGGATTTCATTTACCGCGACGGGATCCTGGCTCTGCTCTGGCAGGCATGCTTCTGGGGCATCGCCGCGTTCTCGTTTCTGATGCGATCCAGCGGCATTCAGCACAGGAGCCTGATGCTTGTCCTGACGGCCGCATCGGCTCTGCTGGCGATTGCGGGTCTGCCCAAGTGCGTCCGGGCCCTGTGGCGGCTCCTCTGGCATGGGTCCGTCGCATCGAGCATGAGACAGGTCGGCAAGGCGGTGCTCAAGACAATGGTTCAGGCGGAGTCGATCAAGACCAATCCTTCGAGACTGCGAGTAATCGCCCATCGACTGGATTACGGACTCGTCGGCTGCTCGCTCAAAGGCGGCTCGACGCGAGAGCGGTCGATCTTCCTGGAGGCCCTGCAGGAATTGTTCGGGCCCGTCAAAGATCCTCGCTACGTCCTGATCCGCAAGTCCTCGCCGGGCTGGTTCGCACGCAAGGACTACCACTCGGTGCCCACCGCCCTCGGCAAGAACAAAGACGCAGCGGAGCACTTCCGAAAAATGTGGTCCCTGCGCGTCGGGCCGGCGGACCTGGTCTACACGCGAACGCCGGAGGGCCGTCGTTTCCTCCTGAACGCCCGTGCCCGCTCGATGACGCAGGGTTTCCAGCGGAGAGCCGAGCGATTCAAAGTCCTGCAATAAAAATCCGTAGACAAAACGGCGTCCCATCGACCGTCTTTATTTGTGAATTGATGGCAATGCCGGGGATTACGCATTGGACAGGTTTGCGGCTGACGAATCGATACGAGCGGCTTTGGCACGGGACGACCCGATCGCAGTGGAGTTGATCTGGAACCGGTACGCTCGGGATCTGTTCGCTTTCCTCCTGGCGTCCCTGCGCTCCAGGCACGACGCGGAGGATGTCCTCCAGACCGTTTTCGTCCGAATCGTTCGCAAACGCAGACGCCTGGCCCAGGCCGATTCTCTGGACGCGTACGTGTACACGATCGCCCGGCATGAGATCGTCGGCTTTCTCAGACAACGACGCCGTAAGCCGACGCCCAACGTCCAAGCCGACACCTGGCTGGAGACCGCCGAGACCGACGGTGACAGAACTGATCTGATCGAGGAAATGCAGACCGTCCTGGCTCGCCTGCCGCAGGCCCAACGGGAGATCGTGGTCATGAAGGTATATCGAGACAAAACGCTCCGGGAGATCGCCGAGACGCTCAAGTTGTCGCTCAACACGGTCGCAAGCCGCTATCGCTACGGCATGGAGAAGCTTAGGACTTTGCTCAAGGAGTTGGGATCATGAATCAGAACGATGATCACGAACACGCAGACACGGAGAGGCTCTTGAGGCGAGTCCGTCCGACCGAACCCTCGACTCAGTTGAAGGCTCTGGTTCTGCAAACGGCGAGAGAAGCCTGGCCTGGTGCATCCACGAACATTCCATGGCAGATCCCCATCCGGCGTCTGGCCCTATCGGCAGTGGCCGCGACGGTCCTGATCTCGCTGGCGAATCTGTACGCCGATCACGCATCCGGTCATGAGCCTGCAGCGATTCCGATCGCAGAGCATGTTGAGCCTTGTGACCCGGAGGTCATGACAGTTCCCAACGCGTCATCGATCAGGTATGTCGTCACAACAGTCAGATCCATCCCCACTGATGCTTCGATATTGTCCAATCATCTGGAGGAAGTCCGGGAAACCCTCGGCGCAACAGAACGAGACGAGAAATCCGATGGACCCGATCCAATCGAGCGGAGAAGCCGCTTGCACCAGATTCCGTCGAGTTTGAATTCATAGCCCGCCCAAAGGAGATGCCTCGTGAAAAAGCGAACTGCAAAGGTCCTGACTGTCTTGGCCGTAATCATCGGCGTGATGGGTGTGATTTATGTTGTTGCCGTGGCGGTGTCGGCGGCCAAGCTCCGTCGGGTATATGCCCAGCTCGAAAAGGCCAGCCGGCCCATGACGGCGGCAGACGTGATCCCTCCCGTGGCAGCAGATAGCGAGAACGCGGCCTTACTCTACAAGAGCGCCGCGTTGTTGCTCAAAGCCCAACCCGCTCCCTTGAACGAGAAAGACCAGAAGGAAAGGGACTTACTCAGTTACATCAGCAAGCTCGGCGTCTCACTGGCAAACGGCATCATCGAGCCCAATGACCTCGGCGAACTCGAGAATCTACTCCAACAAAATGTGGTTTCCCAGGCCTTGGCCATCGTCCAACAGGGGACATCGCGTCCCCAGTGTCGGTTCGAGCGGGACTATACGAATGGTCTACAGACTAATCCCGTTCTCCTGGATTTGAAGGGGGTGGCCCAGGTGCTCGGCGCAAAGGCTCGCATCGAAGCCCGAGCAGGCCGTCCCGCCGCCTGGGATCTTGCACAAACCCAGTTGAGGTTCTCCGACGCGTTGCGAGGAGATCCCTCCATCATCAGCCAACTCGTGAGATTCAACATGATCCGGCTGTCCTGCGAGACGATTCAGGAGATCTCCCGTATATCCATGCCTGGCAGACAACAGGCGGATGACATCTCGAAAATCCTCGTGTCCTTGGATGATGTCCGACCGGCAGTATTGGCTATCGACGGCGAACGCCTTCTCGTCGGCGAGTGGTTCTTCGGTCTGCCCGCAAGCCAACTGTGGGCGACTCTGCAAGAAATACTATGCGACGATTCGACACCGGGCCTCTCCTGTTACTGGGTCTTGTACCATCGAGCCACGTTCGCGCCGAATTTTCTGGCCGATCACGCTGCTTATCTGAAAACCCTGTATGAAAACGCCGACATGATTGTGCGTCCCTATTCCCCGGCTGACAGAAAAGAACCGGATCTGGGAAGACACAAGTTGACCAACAAGCTGGTGCCGGCCATATGGAGAATCAAGGAGTTCTATCTGGAAATGATCTCGCAAATCCGTATGACTCGTGCGGGTTTGATCCTGCTGCAGTACAAGAAGGACCAGGGGGCGTTTCCGCCAACGTTGGACATCCTGGACGCCAGAGAGTTTGCCGACCCATTCATGGACAAGCCGCTGCAATATCGTGTCGAGCCGGAGGGGTTTGTCCTCTACAGCGTCGGCCCAGACCAAGAGGACAATGGCGGCAATCCGCGGCAGTCCAGACCCTGGCAAAAGACGGGCTTCGACATCGTCTGGCGATTCCCCGCCGGCGCGACGACACCCGCGGCCAAGTAGAACCCGCCCGTCCGCATTCCTCACGATGAGTTGTTACTCGCGGGCGTCGGCGTGCCTCTTAAGGGTGACGCCGGAGAGGCGGATTCTCCGGGTGAGAGTCCTTGACGTAGTGAGTGAGGAGATTGACGAACATGGCACGCACACAGTTTGTCCGCAGAGAGAGGCATGCAACGAACTCCCATCCAACCCAGTCCGTCCGTTGTCGCGGTCGGCTCGGCCCAGGCCTTGGCTTGGCCGTCCTATTGATGTGGTCAACCTGCGGTTTGGCGGCGTCGGGCCCGGGAATTGGGTTCAAGGTCGGCGTCCAGACGCTCGAAGACCCGATCGACCTGGACGACACCACCCGCACCCGCGTCGAAGTGGAGCTGTCCTCGGCGCGTTTCTTCGACGACCACTTCGACCTGGCGGTTACCCTGGGCGGCTCCAACCTAGGCTCCTTCACCACGGAATACGGCGACGTCGTCGACGACGTGACCATCGCGGAGGTCTACGACGACGACCTGAGCCTCTTCGACATCCGCCTGGCGGCTCGATTCTATCCGCTCGGCGACGCCAGCAAGATCCGGCCCTACGTCGGCGCAGGAGTCGGCTACTTCTGGTTCTTCGATCAGTGGGACTATGAGTACACCGAGATCTACCCGGTCCCGGGATACCCGGGCGTATACGACGTGTACACCGAGGAGGATGACGACGTCGACACCGCGGCCGAAGGCTTCTTCCCCTTCATCACCGCGGGTGTGGCCTTTTCGATCGGCGAACAGTTCGAGCTGCTGCTCGACTTCCAGTACGATTTCGAAAAGACGGACTCCGGCTATGATTTCGGCGGCCCGATCTACATGATCGGCGGCCGATTCCGCTTCTAGAGTCCCGCCCGGCAACCGTGCGTCAAAATACGAGTGGCGGCGGCAAACGCTCCGGCCGGAAGTCCCTTTGAGGACTCTACCTCCAAACCGGTGAGCCTGCCGCCGCCACGAATCAATGCGAGATTCCGCTGCTCAACAAAGGCACGAAGCCGTCATTTGCCCTCGGCCGCAGCCTTCTGTCGCTTGAACGTGAGCGTCCGTCGAGCCTCGGAGGCTCGCGAGCCGCTCTCCACGCCATACTCTTTCACCTGGAAGGTATCGTTGTCGCTCTTGACATAGACGTGTTCCATCTTCCGGGTCATGCCGTCGGCGCCGGTGTATTCGACCTTGTGGACGGCCCCATCGTACCCCTGAGACCAGGTCCCTTTCCACATGCCGCCCATGCTGTCGGCGCCCACCTGAATGATCTCCTGTTTCGCCGGGACATAGAAGACCATGCCGTGATACACGAACTCGCCGATCTTCAGATCCATAAGCAGGGCATGCCTGTCGAGCGTCCAGGAATGTTCGAGGGC
>CALMMH010000604.1 GCA_937868145.1 uncultured Phycisphaerales bacterium | reverse complement strand
GCCGGCGGCCACGATGGTCGAGGTGTACCGGCCGCTGAAGATGCCTGCGCCGATGGCGTCGTCGTCTGGGCCGTACTTCACGAAGCTCGCGTAGGAAGCATGGCCCGGCCTGGGCGTGCGGTTGGTGTCCTGGTACTGCTTGATGTGGATGAAGTGGCGATCCAGGTTCGGGATCAGGATCGTCAGCGGGGTTCCGTTGGTGTGGTTCTTATTGCCCGCGTTCTCGATGGTGTCGGCGGCGTTGACGCCCGTGTAGATCACCGGTAGGTCCGGCTCTTTGCGCGGGCTGGACAGTTCGTCGGCTCCGGGTTTTCGCAGCAGCAGGTCGCCATAGATTTCCTGCTCGGTCAGCAGGATTCCCGGCGGGACTCCCTGGATCATGCTGGTGAGGCCTTCCTGGTACGAACCGCCGGCTACGGTTACTTGAAACAAGCGTCCGAGATGACATCCAAGCACGATGGGTCCTCCTCAAAAAAGGGCCGCGAAACGATTCAATTCGATTGCCCGCTTTTGTAGAGCAAGACTGTGTGATTTGCAAGCAAATCCTGGGTTTGGTGGATAGGATTGACCTGATTGACCGTATTGACCTGATTGACCGGATTGACCGCGTGGACGGGGGCCTAGGGGTTGTCTGGGCCGTGCGCGGAGTATCGAATATGCTCGTCGCTGAAGCGGCTTGCAATTCAGTCCGTGCGTCCGCTACCGCGGGTTCCAGCCGGGGCGGAGGCGGTTCTGCACCTCCCAGGCGTCCAGCAGGGCCAGGGCCGCCATGCTCTCGATCACCGGGATCACGCGAGGAACGATGCACGGATCGTGCCGGCCGTGGGTCTCGATGGGCCGGTTCTGCATCGCGGTGTCCAGCGTCCGTTGGGGTTTGGCGATGGACGACGTTGGCTTGACCGCGATCCGCAGGAGAATGGGCTGGCCGGTGGAGATGCCGCCGGTGATGCCTCCGGCGTTGTTGGAGACGAAGCCGCCGTCGGCCATGTTGTCGTTGGACTGACTGCCTCGCATGCGGGCCAGCGAGAAGCCCTTGCCCACCTCGATGCCTTTGACCGCTCCGAGGGTCATGATCGCGGCAGTCAGGCGGGAATCCAGTTTCTGAAAGACCGGATCGCCCAGGCCCGCCGGCAGGCCGTGGATTTCGAGCTGCACGACGCCGCCGACGGAGTCGTTGTCGTCCTTGGCCGCCAGGATCGCCTGGACCATTCGCTCGGCCGCCTCGGGATCGGCAGAGCGCACCGGGTTCGATTCGATAGCCTCGTAGTCGCACCTGGTCGCGGCGATACCAGCAATTTCGACTGCATGGGCGACGATCCGCACGCCTCGTTTGGCCAGTTCCTGGCGGGCGAAGGCGCCGCCCAGGACCCGGCCGGCCGTCTCGCGGCCCGAAGACCGCCCGCCGCCGCGGTAGTCGCGGACGCCATACTTGCGGTAGTAGGTGAAGTCCGCGTGGCCCGGCCGGAAGAGGTCCTTGATGCCTTCGTACTTGGACGAGTCGTGGTCGCGGTTGAAGATCGCCATGGCAATGGGGGCGCCGGTGGTCTTGCCCTGGAAGACGCCGGAGAGGATCTCGACCTGATCCTTCTCGTCGCGGGGGGTGGTGACGGCGCTTTGGCCGGGACGCCGGCGGTTCAGTTGGGCCTGGATCTCCTGGGCGGAGAAGTCGATCCCCGGCTTAACGCCATCGAGGACCGCGCCGATAGCGGGGCCGTGGCTCTCGCCGAAGGTAGTGACGCGGATGATGTCGCCATAGGTATTGGCTGCCCGGCTGCGGATGGTCAGCTCTTCGATGATGTGCTGCATCGCGATTTCGGCGATCTGCTCGGGGGGCTTGTCCGTCGTGTCGATCACTGCGTCGGCATAGGGGCCCAGCAACTCCTCGCGATAGGCTACGTTCTTGTCGAGTTGGGCCTTGGCGTCGGGTCCGCGAAGCCAGGGCGGCAGGCCGTTCTGGGCGATGCGGTTCCACAGCGTTTCGGGATTGGCGGTCAGATAGATCAGAATGGCGTTCTTTCGGAGGGCTCTTCGACTGGCCGGGTCCAGCAGACTCGAACCGCCGCAGACGATCAGCTTCCAGTCGGTCTCTGCCAGTTCGACCGCGACCTTCCGCTCGATGGCCCGGAACTCCTGCTCGCCGTGCTCGATGAAGATCTCCCGGCAGGTGTGCTTCTCGCCGGTGTCCCGCTCGAAGCACTCCTCAATCAAGCGGTCGGTCTCGACGGCCTGCAAGCCGGTGATCTCCGCCAGTTTGGCCGCAACGGAGGTTTTCCCAGCGCCTTTGGGACCTGCCAGTACAATCTTCATTGCTCAGGAGCCTTTGATTTCCATGTTGCCGCCGAGGGCCTGCATCAGACCGACGAACTCGGGGAACGTGACCTTGATCGCTTCGGCGGTCTCGATGGTGCAGGGCTTGTCCAGCCCCATCGCCGCCAGGGACAACGCCATGACGATCCGGTGGTCGCTTCGGCCGTCCAAGTGTGCGGCCTTGAGCTTGCTATTATGTACGACGAGTCCGTCGGGCAGTTCTTCGACCTTGGCGCCCATTTTGGCGAGTTCCTCGGCCATGCACTTGATCCGGTCGGTTTCCTTGCTGCGGGCCTGGGGTACATTGACCAGTCTCGTCGTGCCCTCGGCGAACGCGGCGGTGACCGCCATGGCCGGCAGGGCGTCGGGCGTGGCGTTCATGTCGATCGTGATGCCCTTGAGCGAGGAGCCCTTGACGGTGATGCCGTCGGGGCCTGTGACGATCTCGGCGCCCATGGCGCGGAGGTAATCGACGACCGCCTTGTCGGGCTGGCTGTCGGAAAAATCGAGGCCTCTGAGCGTGACGCCGTCGCCGAAGAGGGCGGCCGCGCAGAGGAAGAACGTCGCACTGGAGAAGTCCGCCGGCACGGGCAGGTCATAGGCTTTGTAGCTCTGCCCGCCCCGCACATGGAAGCGGCGGAGCCCGTCGTGGTCGTACTGGATGCCCTGCTTGTCGAGCCAATCGAGGGTCATCTGGACGTAGCCGGGCTCGTTGAGCAGGGTGACCTCGATGTCCGTGTCGGCCTGGGCCAACGGCGTGCACAGCAGCAGGCTCGAGAGGTACTGGCTCGTGAAGGCGGCAATGGAGGTCTTTCCGCCGCGGAGCTGACCTGAGATTCGGACGGGGGCCTTGCCGTTGTTCTTGAGGCTGACGCACTTGGCGCCCAGCTCTTCCAGGGACTGCATCAGCGGGGCGATCGGCCGGCTCTGGATCTGCTCGTCGCCTGTGAAGGTCGTCGTCGCGCCCGGCTCCGCCAAAGCGGCCGAGCCCATCGCCACACGGAGGGTCGTGCCGGAGTTGAGCACGTCGATGGTCTCTTTGGGAGGGGTGATCTTGCCCCCAAAGCCGGTCACTTTCCAGGCCTTGTCGTCGCTGGTGTCGATCTTGGCCCCGAACGCGCGGTAGCACAGGACCGCGGCCTCGGTGTCGCCGGACCAGAGCGGGTTGCGGATGACGCTGTTGCCTTTCGCCAGCGAGGCGATGGCGACGGCGCGGATCGTATGGGACTTCGACGCGGGAATCGAAACGGTGCCTTTGAGCCGGGATTTCCTGGATATCAACTGCATTGTGACCTCTCTCGAAAGGGGCTAATGGAATCGTCTCGGACAGTATAGCGGCAGGCTCCGCACAGTCAAGATTCCTACCCTGCATTATCGGTCTGGCTTTGCTGAGAGGGAATCCGGCTGTGGAATAGACGCCGTGAACCAGGAATGAGAACAAGCTTTTTGTCTTCATAATTGCCATCCCCTCGGGGTGGGTGGTTGCGGTCGCAGGGGAGTTGGCGACGATGCTGGTCATCGCGCTGTTCTATAGTCCTGTGAATGTCAGACCAGGCGAGCCTGTCTCCACCGCCTGGTTGCTGGTGTCTTTGCCGGTGTGGATCTCTTTTCTCCGGCGGTGTGCTTTCTCTGCATGACGGTTTTCTTCTTCTTGTCGTGTGTGCTGGCTCGGCGTCTCTTCAAGAAGATCCTGGCTGTGGACACCTCGCTGATGAAGGATGTCGGGTAGAGCGGAGGGTGTCTTGCCGGTCGGAGGGCGGTTGAAATCGAGTTCCACGCCGGATAGTATGGGGCGCATGGGTTTACATGGCAGAATTCGGTGTGGGGATGGCAGTCGACGGAGGGCTTTTACGCTTGTCGAACTGCTCGTGGTGGTCGCCGTCGTTTCGTCGCTGCTGGGGATTCTTGTGCCCGTCGTCGGCAAAGCGAGAGCCTATGCTCGGCGGGGCGCCTGCCGCAGTCAACTGCACAGCATCGGGATGGCGCTGCGGATGTACGTCGACGACAACCGCAACAGAATGCCGGTCGCGGCGCAACTGCCCTCGAAGGAGCCGAACCTGCCCACGATCACCGAGGTCCTGCTGCCGTACGTGAAGGAGCGGGAGACGATGCGCTGCCCGGCCGACCGCGAAGACAGCTACTTCGAGAAAGAGGGCACCAGCTACGAGTATCCGCACTACCTTCGCGGAATGCCCGTTGATCGGAGTTTTCTGGGCAAACGCTGGGGCGAAACGAACACGCCGGTGCTCTGGGATTTCCGCCCGTTCCACGGCCGCGAGGGCCGGCCGGGGGCGATGAATTTTCTCTTCGGCGACGGGCACGTCGGCGACCTGGAGTGAAGACGACCATGAATACGAATCGCAAGATCCTCCTCGTTTGCGGGACCGGCCTGCTGGTTCTCGTCGGCGTGTTTGGCGTCTCACGCGTGGTCCGTTTGAAGCCGCCTGTGCCGCAGGCTGAGACCCCCGAGCAGACGGTGGCATTTCTGGCCTCCGAAGCGTTCGCGAAGATGGACCTGGATGACCGGCGGGAGTACGTTCGGCAGATTCAGATGCCCGGCAGCCAGGCGCCCGTGATGTCGTTGATGTCCGATCCGAGCATATCGGAGGAGCAACGCCGTCAGGTGATGAAAAACGTTCTGCCGGTGGTCGGGCCTCTGATCAATCAGCGTCTTGACGAGTTCGACCAGTTGCCTGCGGCACAGAGGACCGCCCGGCTCGACGCGTTTATCGACCAGATGCAGAAGTCGCGTCAGGACAACCAAGGGACGGTATCGTCGGTCGAGCGAATGAATCTCATGCTCCAGTACGTGGACCCGCAAACGCGGGCCAAAATGCGCAAGCACATCCCGGCTCTGTTGTCGCGGATGAAGGAGCGGGGGATTCGCAGCGGTCTGCCGTTCTGATCGCAACCGCTCGCTCACTGCATCTGCCATGCGATCGTGGGGAACTACACCGGAGTTTCTGTTGCGGCGGCTTGGTTGACTAAGAACAGGACCGCCATGCGGACGGCCAGGCCGTTGGTGACCTGCTGGAGGATCACGCTGTTGGCGCCGTCGGCGACTTCGCTCTCCATCTCCAGGCCGCGATTGATCGGGCCAGGGTGCATCACGAGAATGTTGGGCTTGGCCCGCTTGACCCGCTCGACCGTCAGGCCGAAGTAGCGGGAGTACTCGCGGATGGAGGGGAAGGGGTTGCCGCCGAGCCGCTCGAACTGGATTCGCAGCATGTTGACCACGTCCACTTCCTCGATCACCTTGTCCAGCGAGTAACTGACCTTCACCGGCAGCCGTCCGACCTCGGCGGGCATCAGCGTCGGCGGTCCGACGAAGGTTACCTCGGCTCCGAGCTTGGTCATCGCCCAGAGGTCGCTGCGGGCGACGCGGGAGTGGGCGATGTCGCCGACGATGGCGATCTTGAGCCCTTTGAGAGAGCCCCTGATCTTGCGGATCGTGTAGACGTCGAGCAGACCCTGGGTGGGGTGCTCGCAGTAGCCGTCGCCGGCGTTGACGACGCAGGCCTTGATGCTGCGGCTCAGCAACACCGGCACGCCGGCGGCGCTGTGGCGGATCACGACGATGTCGATGCCCATCGCCTCCAGGTTGCGGGCGGTGTCGAGCAGGGTCTCGCCTTTGCTGACGGAGCTGGCCTTCTGCGTGAACTCCATGACGTCGGCGCTGAGCCGGCTGGCGGCCAGAGAGAAACTGGCGCGGGTCCGCGTGCTGTCCTCGAAGAACAGGTTGACGACGACCTTGCCTCGCAGGGGAGGGGCCTTTTTGACCGAACGGGTGCTGATCTGCTCGAAGCCCGTGGCCGTGTCGAGGATGTGGGTGATCTCCTCCACGCTGAGGTCCCGTAGGCCCAGCAGATGTTTCCGGTGCCACTCGAATGGTGTTCCGCCTTTGTGTGCCATCGTCATAAATGTGTTGTGCCGCTTTCCAGTCCTGCCTGATGCGTGCCGTTCCACAATGTCGAGGATGCGACTCATAGCGTCCCTGCCCATTTCTGAAGCGGCGACGATAAGGAACATAGGACCTATAAGACCTATGGGGCTTATAGGGCTTACGCCGCTTCGCGTTGTTAGGCCACTGTCACTTCGTCCTTTCCGTCGGACTCCACGAAATTGACCTGAACCGACTGCTGAGGCCCCACTTCGGCCTCGTAGCCGGTGTAATCCGCTTGAATGGGTAATTCGCGTCCTGCCCGCTCGATGAGGACCGCCAGCCGAATGGCTTTGGGCCGGCCCAGGTCCATCAGGGCATCCATCGCCGCCCGGGTCGAGCGGCCTGTATACAGCACGTCATCCACCAGGATAATCGTCTTGTTGTCGATATCGAAGCCGATTTCGGTCGTGCGGACCAAGGGCTGACCGGAGCTGCGCGGGGCGTTGAGGTCGTCGCGGTAGAGGGTGATGTCCAGGGTCCCGCAGGGGACCTGCTGCCCGAGTCTGTGCGAGAGCCGATCGGCGATCCTCTCGGCGAGGATTTCGCCTCGACTGCGCACGCCGATGATGGCAGGCACGTTATCGGGCGATATTCGCGAGGCAATCAGATCGACCAGATGTTCGATCGTGCGGTCGATCTGGCCGGCGTCAAGGATAACCTTCATAGCATAGTCCAGTCGTTGTGGGCTCCCCAACCGAACGGCTCGCATTTGGGGGTCGTTCCGATCCTTCGGCAACTCAAGACCAACTATACCACGGCGTCGGAGGTCTGACAAGCCCCGATCGCAACGTTCGGAAGAATCCGCTTTCCCAACGCTGGCAATCGCGATATCTTGCTGCACAAA
>CALMMH010000603.1 GCA_937868145.1 uncultured Phycisphaerales bacterium | reverse complement strand
AAGAGAACCCCATGCAAGGGAGCCGAGTGCCTGCCGCTTCGCTTTGATCGGCGTTTATCAGCGGTTACCTTTCTCTGTGTCCTCGGGGTTCTCTGTAGCGAGAGTCCTTCTCACCGGATTTCGGAGATGATCTGTTCATTTCGATGTAGCGCCCTCTGCGTTCACCCCATAGAATAGCAAAGCGATAGGCGCAACGCAGGGTGGGGCGCTGGTATAATGGCGGTATACCGCTCGGCGGCGTAGTCGGGCGAGGTCCCAATGGCAAGTCTCGGTGAAAAGATGATGACATGTAGAAACATCGTCGTTTTGATCGGCGCCGCTCTGCTCTGTCCACACGGGCTCCTGGGGGCCGCCCAACACAGCCAGGAGATCGAGTTGCTGGCAGGCGAGGGATTCTGGGGAGGATGTGTGACCGATGGGCGGTCCATGCCCTTCGGACAGGAGGCCTTTACGCGGGACCTCCACGGCGATACGCGGGGCAACCAGGCCCAACCCTTGTTGATCTCCGACCGGGGCCGCTACGTGTGGTCGGAAGAGCCATTCGCATTCTCCTTCTCCGGCCGCACTCTGAAAGTGACGTCCGACTACGGCCCGATCAAGGTCGGTCAGCAGGGCGACACTCTGCGCGAGGCTTTCCAGTACGTCAGCCGCACGTTCTTTCCGAGCAACGGCCAAATCCCCGACGAGTTGCTCTTCACCAGGCCGCAGTACAACACCTGGATCGAGCTCATTTACGACCAGCGGGAGGACCGCATCCGCCAATACGCCCGCGACATCATCGACCACGGCTTCCCGACGGGCGTGCTGATGATCGACGACAATTGGCAGGAAGACTACGGGATCTGGGATTTCCATCCCGGCCGGTTCTCCAACCCCAAAGCCATGATCGACAGCCTGCACGATCAGGGATTCAAGGTGATGTTGTGGATCTGCCCCTACTTCAGTCCGGATTCGGAGACCTTCCGCCTGGCGAACCGGAAGGGCTATTTCCTCAAGGACGAATCGGGCGGGACGTACATCGCGAAATGGTGGAACGGGCACAGCGCATCGCTGGATCTGACGAATCCCGCGGCGGTGGCGTGGTTCCAGGCGAAGATGACCCGCCTGGTGGACGAGTACGGCGTCGACGGTTTCAAGCTCGACGCCGGTGACGCAGACAGCTACAAGGACCCGGCCATCAAGGCCATGAGGGATGCGACGCCGAACGCTCATTCAGAGTTGTGGGCTCGGCTGGGCCTGCCCTATCGACTCAACGAGTATCGGGCGTGCTGGAAGTGCGCGGGCCTGCCCCTGACCCAGCGTCTGCGGGACAAGGGACACAACTGGCAGGACCTGCGGCAACTCATCCCGGATGCTCTGGCGTTGGGATTGATGGGCTACGCCTACGCCTGTCCCGACATGATCGGCGGCGGCGAGTACTCGTACTTCTACGACAATCCCGACAAGCCGCTCGATGAGGAACTCATCGTCCGGTCGGCCCAGTGCTCGGCGTTGATGCCCATGATGCAGTTCTCCGTCGCTCCCTGGCGCGTTCTGAGCGAGGAGAACATGGGCATCTGTCGCCGGATGGCCGAACTGCACGTCAGGTTGGGCCCCGAGACCCTGGCCTTGGCCCGGGCCTCTTCTCAAACCGGTGAACCCATAATCCGCCCGCTGGAGTACATGTACCCTCATCGAGGCTAC
>CALMMH010000602.1 GCA_937868145.1 uncultured Phycisphaerales bacterium | reverse complement strand
CTGGTGGATCTGCGCCATGTTCACGCGAACGTCGCGTCCTCGCAGGAGCGACTGCGTAACCGAGATGCCCAGGCGGTTGGAGACGAACGTGTCGCTGTACAAGGATGAATCGGTGTAGCTGGTCGTCGCGTTCACGCCAACGGCAGTGCCCGTCGGAAATAACTTGTCCAGCGCGATCACGCCGGCAACGGTGTCCGTGATGGAGCTCTCGATGCCGGAGCCGGCGCGGGAAAGCCTGTCGGCGACGGCCCGCCTCTGCGACGCCTGTCCGCTCAGGACCGGGTCAAAGACCGCACGCGACTCCGCTTCGACCGTCCGGCTGATGTCGGGGTTCATCTGCTGCACGATCAGCGAGCGGTTGTTCTGCATCGCCATCAGGATCGCCCGCTCGATGCCAATCGTCAGCGACTCGGGCTCTTGCGGACCGGAGACCGGAGGTTGAGGGCTGGAGACCTCCGCCGGGGGAGCGATCGTCACGGATTCAGCCGCGACCGACAAGGACGACAGAACCAGAGAGAAACAGATTGCAGACACGATGCGGCGAAGGACCGCAGATGGATGCTTCATCGACATAGACATTTTCACAGACTATCCATTGGAAACGGTTTTCGCACTACGCTGGCTCCGGGCCTCCATGCGCCAGGCGTGACGCTCGAAGAGCGAGTAGACCACCGGCACGAACACCAGCGTGATCAGCGTCGAGCTGATCAGGCCGCCGATCACTGCGCGGGCCATGGGGGCCTGCGCCTCGCCGCCTTCGCCCAGGCCCAGCGCCAGCGGCACCAGGCCGATGATCGTCGTCGAGGCTGTCATGAGGATCGGCCGCAGACGCCGGCGTCCGGCCTCCTCGAGCGCCTCGCGGATCGGCATGCCGTCCCGGCGGCGCAGGAGGTTCGTATGATCGACCAGCAGAATCGCGTTGTTGACCACGATGCCGCCGAGCATGATACAGCCGATGAACGACTGAATGTTGAAGGTCGTCCCGGTGAAGAACAGCATCGTGATCACGCCGATCGCGGCCAGCGGCACCGAGAACATCACGACGAACGGGTCCCGCAGCGATTCGTACTGGCAGGCCATCACCATGTAGACGAGCACCAGAGCCAGAATGCAGCTGAACAGCAGTTCGCGGAACGACTTCTGCTGCTCCTCATAGTCGCCGCCGTAGCTGACGCTGAAACCCGACGGGACGGGCACCTCGCGGAGCCTCTCCTGAACGTCGGCGATCACCGAGCCCATGTCCCGCCCGCTGATTTCCCCGGTGACGGTGATGATGCGTTCCTGGTCCTTTCGCTCGATGAGCACGGGGCCTTTTCGCGGCACGGTGTCCACGACGTTCCGCAGAACCACCGGCTCGCCGTCGGTGTTCGTCAGCGTCAGGTCGAGGATGTCCCGCAGGTCGGATTTCTCCGCGTTGCGGAGCTTGACCAGGATCGCGAACTCGTCGCCCGCCTGGCGATAATAGCCGGCTTCGGTGCCGGAGAGGATCGTCTGGAGGGCATTGGCGATTCGCGAAACGGTCAGGTGCATGTCGGCCGCCTTCTGGCGGTCGATGATGATCTGTTCTTCGGGCCCGCCGGGATCGCGGCTGAGGCGCGTGTCGGCGACGCCCGGGACGGCAGTCATGATCTCCTGGACCCGTTGAGCCATGAGATCGGACGTTTTGAAGTCGTGCCCGCGGATCTCGACGACGACCTTGTTGGCCTCGGTGGTGCCCATGCGCATGATGAACAAGCCCTGGCCGGCCCGGGTCCGGACCAAGGTCCCGGGAATGCCGCTGAGCTTCTTGCGCAGGTCATCGGCGATCTGCTGGCTGGACCGCGTGCGCTGGGCCTGAGGCACCAGAGCGATGCGGATGTCGCCGGTGTGGCCGCCGCCGCCGTACCATCGGGAGCCGCCCACGTTGGCCACGACGTTGCGAATCTCGGGCACGTTCTCGGTGACGATCTTCTCGATGACCAGGAACTGGCGGTCCAGCAGATCCAGACGCGTGCCCACTTCCATTTCCACTTCCACGCGGACTTCGCCTTCATCCGTGGCGGGCATCAACTCGGCCCCGATGTAGAACGCCAGAGGCACGGTGGCGCCTAGCAGAGCCGCCGCGCCAATCATGACGAACGCCCGGTGGTTCAGCGCCGCGTGAAGAGCATTCCTGTAGCCGTCTTCCATGCGCGTCAGAAGACGTCCGGTGGCTTCATACATCCGACGGTTGAATGTGCGCTTGCTCTGGGGGTGCAGCGGATCCGCCCGCAGCACCTTCGCACACAGCATCGGCACCACCGTCAGCGCCACCGCCAGGGAACACATCAGGGAAAACGTCACCACAATAGAAAGCTGCTTGAACATCACGCCGGACATGCCCCGCATGAAAACCAGGGGCAGGAACACCACGACGGTGGTCAGCGTGCTGGCGACGACGGCCGCAGCAACTTCATTGGCGCCGTTCACGGAAGCCTGCTCGATCGATTCGCCGCCCTCGTGGATGCGATAGATGTTCTCGAGCACGACGATGGCGTTGTCCACGAGCATGCCGATGCCCAGCGCCAGTCCGCCCAACGTCATGATGTTGAGCGTCAGATTGCTGAAGTACAACAGCGCGAAGGTCGCGATGATGGAGACGGGGATCGCCGTGGCGATGATGACGGTGCTTCGAATGTTCCGCAGGAACACCAGCAGAATGGCGACCGCCAGGGCGCCGCCGTAGATGGCGGAGCTGCCCACGTTCTTGATCGAGTTCTCGATGTACTGGGACGTGTCGATGATCGGGACGATCCGGATCTGGGGGATGTCCCGATTGATCTTTTCGAGTTCTTCCAGAGCGCCGCGGGCGACCTCCACCGTGTTCTTGCCCGATTGCTTGCTCACCGCCATTCGAATCCCCGGCTTGCCGTCGACCCGCACGACCCGCGTGATCTTCTGCCAGGAATCCTCGACCAGAGCGATCTCCTTCAACTGGACGGGAGCGCCCTGGCGCACCGCAATGACCGTGTCCTGCAATTGGCGAAGGTCGGTGTATTCGCCGGGGGTACGGATCGTGATTTCGAAATTCCCCTTCTCGACGGTGCCGGCAGGAATGTTCACGTTGCCCTCGCGGACTTGCGAGACGATCTGATCCAGCGGAATCGCCAGGGCGTTGATCTTGGCCGGATCGAGGCCAACGTGGATCTCGCGCTGGAATCCGCCGAAGATGTCCACCGCGGCTACGCCGGGCACGCGCTCAAGCCGATACTTCACGTCATCTTCAAGAATCAGACGGGTCTGTACGGGATCCAGCTCGCTGGAGGCTCCAAGGATCAGGACGGGGAAACTGGCCAGATCGAATTTTCGCAGCGTGGGTCTGTCGGCCTCTTCGGGCAAGTGATCGATGATACGGTCCAAACGATCGCGAATGTCATTGGACGCAGTGTCCAGATCGGTTCCCCACGTGAAGGTCACGCGCACGTTGCTTTGTCCTTCGACCGAGGTGGACGTAAGTTCCTCGACGCCGGGCACGGCGCTCATCGCCTGTTCGATCGGGCGGGTGATCAGTTCTTCGATCTCCTCGGGCCCTGCGTTCTCATACGAGCAGGAGACGCTGATCGTCGGGTAGGAGATGTCGGGCATCAGGTCGATGGGCAGCCGCAGCAGCGAGATGCCGCCGAGCACGAGGACCATCAGAACCACCATGATCGTGAAGATCGGCCGGTGGACGGAGAATTGCGAGACTCTCATGACCGGCCTCCCTGTGTGGAGCCGTCGCTCGTCGCTCGTGGCTCGTCGCTCGTGGCCTTCGGCAGGATCACCTTGGCGCCGTCTTCAAGCAAATGGTTGCCCAGGGTGACGACCTTGCCGGAGAGCGCAGGTTCTTTCACTTCGGCGACCTCGCCGCTGACGATGCCGGTGGTGATGGGCACGAACCGGACTCGCAAGACCGGCTCCTGCGAACCGCCTTCTTCCACCAGGAACACGCCCTCTTTCCCATCCCTGCGGACCAGCGCGCTGATCGGCAAGAGCGTCGCCTGCTCGTGGCTGGCGAACTCAACCTGCGCGCGGACGAACATGCCGGGCTTGAGCAGGTGTTCGGCGTTGGCGATCTCGATCTCCACGCGGGCTTGCCGCGAGTTCTCCCGCAGCAGCGGCGCGATTCGCCGGATGGTCCCGCGGAAAACCTGGCCCGGGTAGGCGTCGGTGGTCACCGCGGCCTCCTGGCCCACGCTCATCTTGGGATAATCCCGCTCGATCACGAAGACCACCGCCGTGAGGGGATTGTTCTCGAGAATCGACACGATCGGCTGGTTGACCGAAACCAGGGTGCCTTCGTCGACGAACCGCTCGCCGACCACGCGGTTGGCGTCGCCGGTTTCCCAGAAAGCGCGGACCTGCGTATAGGAGAGCTGCAATTCCGCGCCCTTGAGAGCCGCCTCCTTCTGAACCACCTGGGCCTGGGCGACCTTCAATTGCGCCTGACCGGCGTTGTACGCAGAAGATGCGGTGTCCAGCTCCGCCGCCGAGGCGATCTGCTTCTCGCGAAGCGCCATGACTCGCTCGTACTCGCGTTTGGCCAAGTCCAGGAGCGCGCCGGTGTTTTCGGCACTGGCCTTGGCGACCTGGAGCTCCGCGCCGGCCTGCTCGGCCTGCCGCCGGAATTCTTCATCGTTAAGCACGGCCACCTCATCGTTGCGGCCGACGCTGTCGCCGATGTCCATCAGGAGATCTTTCATCCAGCCGGACGCCTTGGGCGCCACCACGAACTGCGACTCCGGCACCAGCGATCCCGTGAAGACTCCGATATCCCGAATCAACCCGGTGCGGACCGGCTGCGTCTCCACCGCCACGGGAGCATCCGAACGGCCCTTTTTCGTATTGTCGCCCGCCGCGGCAATCCGCCGCTGCGCCTGCCAGATCGCTACGCCCAAGACAGCAAGAACCAAAACCCCCAGAAGTGCCTTCTTCATCGTACGCTCGCAGAACCTCTAACACTATAAATCGTACCTCGCGATCCGCGGACCCCATCCACAAAGCCCGCGCAGCGAGCACGGAGAATCATCGTATCAGAATCTGGGCGGCCGTCTACCGGAAGAGGTCAGAAAATCGGTTCCCTGCACGCAAAAGAAGAACAACAGCAGCGCCGAGGCACTATTTCTCGGACTCTTGC
This sequence comes from uncultured Phycisphaerales bacterium, assembly GCA_937868145.1. Classification (GTDB taxonomy): domain Bacteria; phylum Planctomycetota; class Phycisphaerae; order Sedimentisphaerales; family Anaerobacaceae; genus PLanc-01. The sequence continues at coordinate 2,801 of CALMMH010000602.1, read as the reverse complement.
GGCTCTTTCGCGACGTGGGTCTTGGCCTTGGGACCGAGGAAGAAGAGCTGGCAGATCCAGCCGATCGCGGCCATTCCGAGAAACGTGCCCGGCAGCACCCACGGACGCGGGCCGATTTCCGAGACGGCCTGGACGCCGACGCCGAGCAACGCCGTCTGCGTGCCGAGGAGAATGGCGGCCGTGCCGACCACGCTGTAGGACAACGCGATCAACGCTTTCTTGATCAACCAGACGAGGAAGATCGCGACGATGCCGCCGGCCAGAACGGACAGGCCCACTTTCCACACGTGCGGCTCGACCGCCTGCCAGGTGTTGTCCAACATCGCGCGAAGCCGCTCGCGGAAGCCTTCTTCCTTGCTGATCTCGTCCACGTACTTCATGCGAGCGCCGGGCTCCATATTCGTGAAGGACTGAATCAGCAGGCTCTGTCCGCTCTGTGTCTCCGTCTTCGTCTCAGGCTGTTCGGGAGCGATGCGGTCCAGCACCACGACGACATAGCCCGCGCCGCTGAGGGACGCGATGACCAACACCGCCAACACGAGAATCAACACGTTCCGCAACAGAACCGACGCGGCCGCCAGCACGGTCGCTCCGACGATCATGCACAACCACAGGTGCAGGCTCAACCACTGGCCGACCAGCAGACCGGCGACCGATCCGACCACCGCGCCCAACAGGCCGACGATCACCGTGCTGTAACGGCTCCCTCCGAGCCACAGCACCAAGCCCACCAGCAACAGGAGCACTCCAACGCCCAACAGGACAGGCGTGTTGAGAGCCAGGAACAGCGTTTCGATTCGCAGAAAGAGCTCGTACATAGGTTCAGTCCATATTGAAGTTCTTCTTGACGAAATTCAGCGATTCCACGATCGCGTAGGGCAGGTACAGGAACGATGTGTAATGGCCCGCGCACAGGTAGATGGTCTTCGGGCGGCCGATGGTGTCGCGGAGTTGCTTGCCGGCCCAGGTGGGCACGACGCGGTCGAAGCCCGCGATGAACATCAGCGTCGTGCGGGCGTCGATGTAAGAGCCCAGCCGCAGCGGGTCGGTCCGGATCTTTCTATGCAGCTCGCAGTAGACGCTCTCGCCGCTGATGCCCATCGCCTCGATCTCATCGACGTAATCCTTGAGCCCGGGTTCGGTGGAATGCATGGCGATGTCGGCCATGCTCCCGCCGGCCAGGCCGAGCACGGCGCATTTGATTCGCGGATCACTGGCCGCGACGAGGCTGGCCTTGATCCCCCCGAGACTGAGGCCCAACGCGCCGATCCGATTCGGATCGACCTCCGGCCGCGTCACGATGTAGTCGAGCACCTGCCGGTTGTCCAAGACGGTTTGGCGGAAGTAGGCTTCCACCTCTTCGGCGCTCTGGGTGTTCTCGATCTCGACGTCGCGATTGTGCACCAGGACGCAGTTGATGCCGCGCGGCGCAAAGACGTAGGCGAAGCTCTCGACGGAGAAGTCCACGCCGCCGGAGATCGGCAGCATGAGGACCGTCGGGTGTCGCCCCGGCTTGGTGCACATGTAGTAATCCACCTTGATTTCCTCGTCGCCATAGACGTTCAGAGTCGAGGGGAACTGGATTCGCAGCATGTCGTAGCTTTTCTTGTGCTTGCGGACCTCGACCTTCGGCTCGACCGTTCGCGGCGGGTAGCTGTAGTAGGCCCGCACGTCGGCGGGCATCTCCTTCGGCCCGGCGTATTTCTTCGACAGTCCCGAAGGCGCACACGAAGTGCACAGAGTCATCGATCCCAGCAGCAACAGGCCGCAGCCCATCATCGTCACACGGCGCCGCATCATGCATCAGGTCCCTTCATAGCACACAACAGGTCAAATCCTGCCGTCAGCATACCACATTTGGCAAGCGGGAAAAGCCTTTTGCCGGCTCCGGCGGTCCACGTCCTATCCGTCCCATGAGTCCTCTAGGTCCCATTCGCACGGCTCTGGCACCGAACGCACGATCGCTGTACAATGGTCGCGGTTCGAGGCCACAGGACTATCGCGGAGACCCATGTGAATTCATCAGATGAGGAATTGCTGGAGCAGGCCAAGAAGGGCAGCGTCGAAGCGTTCGAGACGCTCTACCGCCGCCACCGGGACTGGGTCCATCGCTTGGCGTGGCGCTTCACCGCCAACGAAGCCGACGCGCTCGACGTCCTCCAGGAGACCTTCGCGTACCTGCTCCGCAAACTGCCCGACCTTCGACTGACCGCCGCGATGACCACCTTTCTTTACCCGGTCGTCAAGCACCTGTCGCTGAATCTCCGCCGCAAACGCACCACAGCTACCGCTGATGAAGAGATCCTCGCCGCGATCCCCGCACCGACCGACCAGGAGACCTCCCGAAGCGAGTTGGCGGCGGCCCTTGCGACGCTGCCCCCCGACCAGCGTGAAGTCGTCCTCATGCGGTTCCTCGACGACATGAGTCTCGAAGAGATCGCCCAGGCCCTCGAAACGCCCTTGAACACGACCAAGTCGCGACTTTACCGGGCCTTGGACACGCTTCGCGACGATCCCCGCACCCGGGAGTATTTCTTCGGCTCGTAGTGTGCCCGTAAAGGCATATCTTCTCCTCAGGAAGCGTCCGTAAAACCAGTGAAGATAACGCCTTACGGCGTCACTACGAACAAAGACGAAGAAAATCCGTCAGCCATGCAACTTTTCGTCCGCCTGGCGTGCTTCACATACAGGAGAACCAACTATGACAGAACAAAATAGACAATTCGATGACCTTGGGCGGCAGTTGTCCGACCAGCTCGGCCACGACTTGCGGGCTTTGTACAAGCCGGCCGCGTCTGTGC
>CALMMH010000601.1 GCA_937868145.1 uncultured Phycisphaerales bacterium | reverse complement strand
GCAAGTGCCTCCAGAAGCTCAATCTGCGATCGCTGGGCGAGCTGACCCGCACGACCGACGCGGAGCTCCTGGGCTGCAAGAACTTCGGCGTAACCAGCTTGAACGAGATCAAGCGGGCCCTGAGCAGTTACGGCCTGTCGTTGCGGAGCCTCGAATAGGCTCAAGGGACCGCGATAGGAAAAAGCGGAAAGTGAAAAGGCAACAGGGTTGGAGCCTTGAAGCGTTGAGAAGTTGGAGCGATGCTTCCCTCTTTGGGACCTTATTGACCGGATTGACCCAATTGACCATGAGGTCAATAACGTCAATACGGTCAATAAGGTCCTTGGTCATCTCCCTCGCCCTGCTGATTCTCCTTCTGCCCGGCTGCGAGCCCCGCCGGGTCGTTCGGCCGACGCCGCAAATGGAGGTGGAGTCGCAGTTCTGGATTCGCGTGCGGCTCGCCGCCGGCGTCTCCGAGTGCACGGTGGAAATTCCTTCGGCCTTTCACGTGACGTCGGCCGATTTCGGTTGGGGGACCGAGTCAAGCCGACCCGCCAGAGAGCCTCTCGACGGTCCGACCAGGATCACCGTGACCGGCGGCCGCCTCCAGCTCGGCTCGATGCCGTTGACCGATTCTCAAGTCGTCCTCAGCCCCGGGGCGCCGCATGTCCTGAGCCTCAACGGCCAAAGCTACCGCGGCAAGCTCAAACTGAGCGTCAACCGCGACGGACAGACCTTCGATGTGCTGAACCTCGTGCCGTTGGAACCTTATCTGGCGGGCGTGGTGGGTGAAGAGATGCCTGATTACTGGGAACCGCAGGCGCTGCGAGCCCAGGCGATCGCCGCACGCACCTATTGCCTGTACATCAAGAATCGCTTCGGAGTCAACCGCAGCTACGACGTGAGCCGGACCCAGGCCAGCCAGGTCTACGGCGGAATCGCAGCGGAATCGCCCCAGGTGTGGGACGCCGTCAACAACACGTTCGGCAAGGTTCTGACCACAGGCCCGGCACAGACGGGACGCACCGGCCGCTTCGACGCACTGAGCCAAGGTCTGTTTCCGGCGTATTTCAGTTCCGTCTGCGGGGGCCACACCAGCAACAGCCGGGACGTCTTCGGCGACTCCTTCGGGCCGCTCCAGGGAGTGTCCTGCCCCTACTGTCAGGATGTCGCAAAGCTGGGCCTGTTCTTCTGGCCGATGGCCCAGTTCAGCCGCAAGACCGTGACCGACCAACTGATCGCGCGGTATCCGAAGCTCAAAGCCCTCGGAGAAATCCAAGACATCATCGTCGTCGATCAGGTCGACTATGGCCAGTTCTCCCGGCTGACGAAAATCAAGCTCGTCGGCACGACAGGCAAAACGGACAGCCTTCGCGCCGAGGACCTGCGTCTGGCCATCGATTCGAGCGGCCGCAGGATCAAGAGCACCATATGCAGCATCGTTCCCTGGGGCGACGGCTGGGCCTTCCTCTCGGGCAGAGGCTGGGGTCACGGCGTCGGCATGTGTCAGTGCGGGGCCGAGGGCATGGCCCGCGCGGGCCACAAAGCCGAAGAGATTCTCGAACATTACTATCCCGGCGCCCAGATCGTGAGCATCTACTGACCATGGCCTGTTTCAAACTACTGACCCCCGATGCAAACTGCGCAGCCCGTCGCGGCGTACTGACCACCGCCCACGGAGCGGTCCAGACCCCGGCCTTTATGCCAGTGGGCACCGCGGGAGCCGTCAAAGGGATCCTGCCCGAACAGATCGAGGCCACCGGCGCCCAGATCATTCTCGGCAACACCTACCATCTGCTGCTGCGGCCCGGCGTGGACGTCGTCGAGAAACTCGGCGGCCTGCACGGACTGACCGGCTGGAATCATCCGATCCTCACCGACAGCGGCGGCTACCAGGTGTTCTCCCTCAGCTCGTTGACGAAGATCGACGACGAGGGCGTCGAGTTCGCCAGCCACCTGGACGGGGCCCGCATCCAACTCAACGCGGAGATCGCCACCGAGATCCAGGTCCGCCTGGGCTCGGACATCATCATGTGCTTCGACGAATGCACGCCCTATCCGGTGGAAGAGGAAAAGCTTCGCCGGGCAGTGGCACGCACGATCGAATGGGCAAGGCGATGCAAAGTCGCGCACAACGCCTTGGTCAAGGGGCCAGCGGATACAGACCCTATATGCCCTATATGCCCTATGGGTCCTATAAGTCCTACCGGTCGCACCGCCAGCCTACTTTTTGGCATCGTCCAAGGCGGAGTCGATCCGGAGCTTCGCCGGCAGTGCGCCGAGCGGCTCGTCGAAATTGGGTTTGACGGTTACGCCATCGGCGGTCTGAGCGTGGGCGAAGGCCACGAAGCGATGGCCGAGACCGTGCGTCGGACCGTCCCCCACTTGCCGGCCCAAGCCCCCCGCTACCTGATGGGCGTCGGCATGCCGGTGGACATCCTGGCGGCGGTCATGGCCGGCGTCGACATGTTCGACTGCGTTCTGCCGACGAGAAACGGACGCAATGCCTTCGCCTTCACGAAGTACGGCGCGCTGCGGCTGCGAAACAGCGTTCACATCGATTCGCGCGAGCCCGTGGAGGCCGGGTGCGATTGCACCTGCTGTCGGAACTTCACCCGCGGGGCGATCCGCCACTTCTTCAACAGCGGAGAGATGCTCGGGCCGATCCTGCTTTCCATCCACAATCTGCGGTTCTATCAGAGGCTCATGTCCGACATCCGCGAGCACATCGAGCGAGGCGATTTCGCGGCCTGGGCGACCGGCGAAATCGGCAGATACGTCGGGATCGAGTGCGAACCGTAAGATTCGCCTCTTTTCACCGCCAGAACCTCATTTGAATTTGACAATTTCCGGGTTTTGATATAGGCTAACCCGATTGTGTTGACATTTGGAAAGGAACCCGCAATGGATCAGATGTGGATATTGGCGCAGGCAGACTCCGGGCAAGCTCCCTCGCGAATCGGCTCAGAACCGGTGCAAACAAACAGCGAGGCGACGACGTCCGCTCCGGGCTCTCCTCCCGGCCCTCAGGACACTCCGCAGAAATCGCCCACCTCGGGACTCACGCAGTTGATCCTGTTTGTCGCGATCATGGGTGTCATGATGTACGTCCTGATGTTCCGAGGACCGAAAAAACAGCAGCAGCAGCACAAGCAGATGCTCCAATCCCTCAAGAAGAACGACAAGGTCCGCACGATTGGGGGCATCTTCGGAACGATCGTGGACGTCCGCGGGGACGAGATTGTGCTCAAGGTGGACGAATCGACCAACACCAAGATCCGAATCAGCAGCTCCGCCATCAGCAAAAATCTCTCGCAAGAAGGCAAGGAATAACGATTTGCGTTTCTGTTGACCATTTACCACTGGACTTGCCCTGGCGCCCAGCCGATCTGAGGAGACGGCGCTCGTGAGAGACCCGTGTGGAAAGGCTCGGCAACAAATCGTAGATCATAAATGGCACTTTCAATAGGAAACTGATATGAGCAGGAATCTGACGCCGAAGATCATTCTGATCCTCGTTCTGGTAGTCGCGGCCGTCGTCGCCCTGTACCCGCCCGGCGAAACGCTGAAACCGGGCATCGATCTGGCCGGTGGAACGAGTCTCATCTACGCGATCAATACCGAGGGCCTCAGCGGCGCCGAGCAGAAGGACCTGGCCCAGCGAATGATCACCGTGCTGCGCCGACGTATCGACCCGGCCAACATCCAGAACCTCGTTTGGCGTCCGCAGGGCAACACGCGGTTCGAGATCCAGATGCCGTTGGCCAGCAAGGAAACGCAGGCCAGAAGAGACGCCTACCAGACGGCCCTGAACGACCTGCTGGAAGAGAACATCAATCCGGCCGTCATCCTGCGGGCCCTGCAGATGCCGCCGGAAAAACGAACCCAGGAGATCGCCGAGTTTGCCCAAGGTGACCCCAACCGCCTCAGCGCTCTCAATGAGCTGGCCGCCCTCCACGACGAGCGAAAGCAGTTGCAGGACAGGCGAAGCGCCCTTTCGACCGAAATCCAGACCCTCGGCGCGACGCTCACCGCGGCCAGCGTCGATCTGGAGCGAGTCCAGGCCAACCGCGGGCCGTGGGTTTCGCTGACCGACGAGGCCCTTCGCAAGGAACTGACCGACTTCCTCGGCTCCGAGACCCAGCTGGGAACCCTGACGAGCTATGTCAAGGCCTACAAGGAGCAGATCGACGTCTTCACCAAGCTTACGGCTCAGAACGGCCTTAACGAACGGTACGAGCATGCCCGGCGGCAATTGGACCAGCTCAACCTCTCCGAAGAACGCGTCACCTACGTGCTGGACATCTCGAATTCGACGGAGCAGGCCAGGCAACTCGCGGAGCTTCAGGCGAGATTCCCGGACCGCAAGGACAAGATTCAGCGCGTCGTTGACGCCTACGCGAAATATGCGCCCTTCCGCGGCCAGCTCGACGACCCGGCCGACTTGCAGCGAATGCTCAAGGGCGCCGGCATTCTCGAATTCCGCATTCTCCCCACCACGGACCGCGGCGAGCCCAGCCAGGCGGAGATCGAGCAGTATCTGACCGACCTGAAAGACAAAGGTCCCAAGGCCGCTTCGAACAGCCGGTACCTCTGGGTCCAGATCGAAGACATCAAGGAATGGCAGGTCCGAGATTCGATCGTCGGCCAGTTCGGCGAAAAATTTTACGTCTTGGCCAGCAATCAGCCGGATGAGACGATGCTGCACGGCCTCAGCACTCGCGAGTGGAAACTGGAAAATTCGTATCCCACCAGCGACCAGATCGGCCGCCGCGCCATCGGATTCACGTTGAACGTCAAAGGCGGCACCCTCTTCTACGCCATCACCAGCAAGAACACCAATCGCCCCCTGGCCATCCTTCTGGACGACGTGGCCATCTCGGCCCCCAACATCTCCGAGGGCGGCATTCACGAGCACGGCATCATCACCGGCAGCTTCACGCCGACTCAGATCACCGACATGGTGAACAAGCTCAACGCCGGCTCGTTGCCCGCCCGACTGATCGAGCAGCCCATCTCCATTCGAGTGATTGGACCTTCGGTCGGCGCCGACAACCTTCAAAAAGGCGTCCGGTCCGGCATGATCGGCTTGGCGCTGGTCGTCGCCTTCATGGTCGTCTACTACGCCATCGGCGGCTCCATTGCCGACGTGGCCCTGTTGTTGAACGTGCTGTTCACCCTGGCCATCATGGCCGCCATGCGAGCCACGTTCACCCTGCCCGGCATCGCCGGCCTGATCCTGACGATCGGCATGAGCGTCGACGCCAACGTGCTGATCTTCGAGAGAATTCGCGAGGAGCAGGAACGCGGCGTCGGCCTGGCGACCGCCATTCGCGCCGGCTACCAGCGGGCGTTCAGCGCGATTTTCGACTCGAACCTGACGACCATCCTCACCGCGGCCATCCTCTACTACGTGGCCTCCGAGGACGTCAAAGGCTTCGCCATCGTGCTGATGCTTGGTATCGCGTCGAGCATGTTCACCGCGATCTTCGTGACCCGCGTCATCCTCGACTTCCTGGTCTCCAAGCGAATCCTCAAGGATCGCCTGGCCATGCTGCGGCTGATCCAGGTGCCGAACATCAACTGGATGGGCATGCGGAAGATCTTCTACACCGTCTCCGGCATCATCGTCTTCGGCGGTTTGATCCTGTTCTTCGCCCGCGGCAGCTCGAAATATGACATCGAGTTCACCGGCGGAACCAGCGTCCTGGTCAATTTCAAGGATGGGGTTTCCCTCACCCGCCAAAACGTTGAGGATGAGTTCACCAAGGTCGCGCAGGGCAATTCGGATCTGATGGCCGCGACGATCTACAGCGTCGGCGAACCGACCGGAACCACTTCAACCGGCGAGAAGGTCTACGGCGAATACGAAATCACCACCACGGCGATCAACAAGCTTCAAACGACCGTGACCTTCGCTCAGGGCGCCCGGCCGACCGCCGAGGCGGCTGCCGCGGAGATCAGCAAGGCGGAGGCCGAGCAGGAGCGTCAGGTGGGCAAGGTCGAAATCGCCGCCAGCGGGGACAATGCCCATGTCGTGTTCACCAGCGGCACAAACCCCACCCTGGTTCAGAACGTTCTGATCAAGGCGTTCCCCCAGGCCCAGGTGGCCGAGTCTGCGATTCAGGAAGTGGTCACCGGCGCGATCCGGAAGGCTTTCGAAGGGAAATTGGAGGTCCAGCAGAACCTCCGACCCACCGTCGCTTCCACCGAACGGGTGACCGATCAGATCGTCGACACCTATCCCGAGCTGGCCGATTATATCGGCGGTCTCCGACTGGAAGTAACGCTCCAGACCCCTGTGACCATGCGGGAAATCGACCAGCGGATCAAAGATCTGCGGTTCCGGCCCGATACGGAGGAACTGCTCTCGTATCCGTACACGATCTTCGGCCCCGGCCTCAAGACCGTCGAGCCGAATCAGGCGGTCAGCACCTTCACATTCGCCAGCATCGAGCCGGAGGCGGGTCTTCGGGAGCTCAGCGAGGAGGAATGGCAGCGATTCGTCAGCAATGAGACGTCCAGGGTCCTGCTGGCAACCCAGCGGGAAACCTCCCTTCCTCGCGTGACGCAGATCGATCCGTTCGTCGGCGGCGAGGCCAAGACGCGGGCCCTCATCTCGATCTTCCTGTCGCTGGCGGCCATCGTCGGCTACATCTGGTTGCGGTTCGGCAGCCTGCGATTCGGCTTGGCCGCGATCATCGCCTTGTTCCACGACGTGTCCACCGCGCTGGGCGCCATTGCCGCCTCGGCGTTCCTGGCCTCGACTTTCGTCGGCTCGGCTCTGTTGATCAGCGATTTCCGAATCAACGGCGCCATGATCGCGGCGGTCCTGACGTTGCTGGGGTACTCCCTGAACGACACGATCGTCGTGTTCGACCGAATTCGCGAGAACCGGCGCAAGGTGCAGTTGACTGCCAAGTCGATCAACGACAGCATCAACCAGACGCTGTCGCGAACCATGATCACCGGCATCACGACCATGATGGTCGTGCTCGTGATGTACATCTTCGGCGGTCCCGGCCTGCGAGGCTTCAACTTCGTGATTTTCCTGGGCCTGGTCGTCGGAACGTACTCGTCGATCGCCATCGCCGCCCCGCTGCTGCTGGTCAATCTGCCCAGCGCAGATTCGCAGAAGAGCCGTACGGCCCGGATCGAGAACATCGCAACCGAACCGAAAGTCAAGGCCCAGTGAGCCGACGACCGATAGACTGTGCAGGAGAACCGTGAGGAATCACGCGGTCTTGTAAGACCTGACAGCGAAGGCAAGAAGCTAAAAGGCGAAAAGTCAAAAGTCGGGGACGCGTGCAACCTCCTGGCTTTTCCTTTTCGCCTTTTCTTTTTTCGGACGAACCCTCTGCACGACCAGGAGGATTGACGATGGGCAAGGATTTCAGAGTAGGATTGATCACGGGCGTCGTGTTGGCCGGAGCAGCCTTGCTCTGGGTGGCCACACGACCGAGTCTAAGTCCTCAAGCAAGGATGCCGCGGGCGCCTCAGGCCGCCGGAGGGGCGGAGCGACCGCCGGAAACCATCCTGCCGTGGGAGAGCGTCAGTCCGCCGGAGGTCAACGAGCCGCAGGACGTCCCTCAGGATTCCCGTCTGGCTCAGGACCCCGTCCCGCAGACTCAGGTCCAGGCGGTGCCGCTTCCAGTCCCCTCCCAGCCTGTATCGGCCGGCTCGCCGTCCACACGGACTCTCGAACCCGCGAAACCGTCCGTTGCCGCCAATGCGACGCAGGATCTGACGATTTATGAGACGAACGAGCCCATCAAAACGACTCGGTTTCATATTGTCCGCAAGGGCGAGACCCTCTCGTCCATCGCCCACCAGTACTATGGGGCTGCGGACAAGTGGCAGAAGATCCTGGCGGCCAACTCCAAGACGGTCAAGAACGCCAATAAGATCGCCCTGGGGACCAAGCTGATCATTCCGGATTAGAGAAGATCCTTCTT
>CALMMH010000600.1 GCA_937868145.1 uncultured Phycisphaerales bacterium | reverse complement strand
GCCCGCCAGACAGGCAGGGTCATGCTCACGCTGTCGGATGCACGCACGCTGGAAGTCCGCGACGAGGCCCTGGGCAACACGAGTCCGGAACAGGACTTCGACGTGCCCAGCATGGAGTCGCGGACGTGCTCGTGGCGATTGACCGTCCCCGACGGCTGCGAGATGCTCATCTACAAGGCCGTCGGCGCGACGACCCGCCTGAGCGACGGGGAGCAGGGATATCTGCCCGTGCTCAGTCGCAGGATTCTCGTGGCGGAATCGCTGCCCCTGCCCATCCGCGGGCCGCAGACCAAGGACTTCGAGTTCACCAAGCTGCTCGAGTCGGGCCAATCGGACACGCTGATCCAGCAGAGCCTGACCGTGCAGATGGTATCGCAGCCCGCCTGGTACGCGGTCATGGCGCTGCCGTACCTGATGGAGTATCCGTACGAGTGCAGCGAGCAGATCTTCAACCGGCTCTACGCCAACTCGCTGGCCGCGTACATCGCCAACTCGGATCCCAAGGTCCGGCGGATCTTCGATCAGTGGAAGGCGACGCCGGCTCTGGACAGCCCGTTGGAGAAGAACGAAGACCTCAAGGGCCTGGCTTTGGAGGAGACGCCGTGGGTCCGTCAGGCGATCGATGAATCGGAGGCCCGCCGCAACGTGGGCGTTCTCTTCGATCAGAACCGTCTGGGCAGCGAGACCTCGAACGCCTTGTTCAAGCTCAGCCAGATGCAGCTCAGCGACGGCCTGTGGCCCTGGTTCCCAGGCTGCCGAGGCAGTGAGTACATCACTCTCTACATCACGACTGGTTTCGGCCGTCTGCGTCACCTGGGTGTCAAGAACCTGGATGTCACCTGTGCAGTCAAGGCCCTCTCGGCTTTGGATGCGTGGATGGATGCCTCGTACGACTACATCGTCGCGCACGGCGATCTGAACGCGAACAACCTGAGCCCCACCATCGCCCTCTACCTCTACGGCCGCAGCTTCTTCCTGGACGATCAGGCGATCGCCGCGTCGCATCAGGAGGCTCTGGAGTATTGGCTCGGCCAGGCCGGAAAGCATTGGCTCAGCCTGTGGCGACAGTCGCAGGCCCATCTGGCCATCGCGCTCAAACGCTTCGGCGACGCGGAGACGCCCGCCGCGATCATGGCCTCCATCAAGGAGTTCAGCGTCACCGATGAGGAACTGGGCATGTACTGGCGGGACACCGAGCGAAGCTGGTGGTGGCACCGGGCCCCGATCGAGACCCAGGCTTTGATGATCGAGGCCTTCGACGAGGTCATGAACGACGTCGAGGCGGTGGAGAACTGCCGGGTCTGGCTGCTCAAGCAGAAGCAGACGCAGGACTGGGGCACGACCAAAGCCACGGCCGACGCGGTCTACGGTCTGCTGATCCGCGGCGCCGACATCCTCAGTTCCGACGCCCTGGTCGAGGTGGCTTTGGGCGGTGCATGGATCGAACCGACGAACGTCGAGGCCGGCACCGGCTTCTACGAGGAGCGATTCGTCCGCGACGAGATCGAGCCGGCTATGGGCCAGATCACCGTCAAGAAAGTCGACGACGGCGTCAGTTGGGGTTCCGTCCACTGGCAGTACCTCGAAGACATGAGCAAGGTCACGCCGTACGAAGGCACGCCGCTGACGCTCACGAAAGCCCTGTTCACGAAGGAGACGACCGCCGCCGGTCAGGTGCTGGTCCCGGTCGAGGGTCCGCTTTCCGTGGGCGACGAGCTGGTCGTGAGGATCGTGCTGAAGGTCGACCGCGACATGGAATACGTCCACATGAAGGACCAGCGGGGCAGCGGCACCGAGCCGGTGGAAGTCCTGAGCGGCTATCGCTACCAGGACGGTCTGTCCTACTACCAGAGCACGCGGGACACCGCGACGCACTTCTTCATGGACTATCTGTCCAAGGGCACGTACGTGTTCGAGTACAGCACCCGCATCCAGCTCAAGGGCCGCTACCAGACGGGCATCGCGAGCATCCAGTGCATGTACGCCCCGGAGTTTAACAGTCATTCTCAGAGTTTTGAGTTGGACGTGCGATAGGATGTAAGATGTGAAGCGTCGTGCGTGAAGCGTGAAACGCAGGTGATGCGTTTCACGCTTCACGCCACGGCGCATGGCATGCGCCACGGGGCCTCTCTCGGTTCGCCAGACGCCCCCAGCCTTACATGGAGGCTGCCTGCGATCTCCCATCGTTATGTGGGCGTACGTAGAACTACGTATTTTGGCGGGGAGATGACCGAAAATAGGCATTTCTGTGGTCTGGCCCTTGACTCACGTTCTCCCGACGATCATAATGAAGTGTCCCTCGGGATATTCACACAAACAGAGGTACGGATGGGCTCATTGCACGAGGAAGGTGCGGTTGTTCATTGGGTGGCTTGGGAGTCTTCTGCAGGGCTTCTTTGCTCCCGGTGAGCAGACGCCGACTGCAACCTGTTGCTGGGAGGAACGATCATGAAGAGTCTGTGGCGTACGTTGGTATTGATTGTCATATTGACGCAAATGCATGCCGTCTGGGCCGACGTCGTCGTGGCTCCGCGGGCTAACGAAGCCGTGGAGGGGAGCATCTCGAACTTCTATCCCTTCGCGATTGACATCGATGATCCGGCCGATCCGCTGTTCAACGCCAACCCGCTGACCTCGCAGCGATATCAGCAGGCCTACGACAGCGCGGTGTTCGAGGGTTTCAGCGGCCCTCTGGCGATCTCACGAATCTCGTTCCGGCCGAACCTTGAGTCTGGCGGCGCTTTCTCGGCGACTCTGGAGGACATCCGGATCAGCTTGTCGACGACGCCCCTGGCGATGGGCGAACTGACGACCACGTTCGCCGACAACCTGGGCGGTGACGAGCAGGTCTTTGTGGACGGTCCCCTGACGCTCTCCAGCAGTTTCACCGGTCCGGCGGGCGGCCCCAAAGACTTCGATATCCACATCAACCTGAGCACGCCGTTTCTCTACGATCCGAGCCAAGGCAACTTGCTGATGGATGTCCGCAACTACGCCGGCGTCGAGGGCGACCCGCCGCTGGCCATGGTCTTTGACGCCGAGTGGACGGACAGCGACATCTACCGACTCTACACCACGTATCCGACGCTGGACGGCGTCGACGAAGCCGAAGCCACATTTCTTCCGGGCGCCATGGGCCTGGTGACTCAGTTCACCTTCACGCCGATGAACGAAGCCCCCACCGTCCCCGCCCCCGGTGCGATCCTGCTGGGAACGTTCGGCGCGAGTCTGGTCGGCTGGCTCCGACGACGCACAAGCCTGTAGTTGTGCCGGGATCACTTGTCGTTCCCTCTCCATCAAGGGCCGCACCATGATTGGTGCGGCCTTTCCATTTGGTCATCACGTGCCACCAGGAACTGTCCATCTCACCGAGGTCTTGGGACCTGCCGGTTTGCCGCCCCGTGTCTTCTCTGAAGAACAAAAGAAATCTCTTTCCTGCGGGAACTGACAAGTCCTTCATGGGTCTATAATAACGGATCGCACGATACGAAAACCCCTGCGGAGGGGGCTTTCGGGTGCGGAGAGAAACGAGCAGACGAGCCGGGGCGGATTCGCTTGCGAAACATGGGCGGACCGAGTACCTATGGGGGGAATTGAGTCGTTGCCTCAGGAGACAGTGAGGGCGCGGACTTCGCTGTCTCTGGGGCGAATGGGTTCAGAAGTCCTTGTGAGAGGAGACAGACCATGGAACGACGGGAGTTCCTGACGAAAGCGAGTGTGGCGGGATTGGCGGCATGGGGCGGCGGGGCGGCGATGGCTGAGAATCAGCCGCCGATGGCGAGACAACCCGGTGAAAGCGACGTCGCCTTTCGCACGCGGCTGACTCGGATCCGTGCTGCGGAGGCCGCCCGGAGGGCGCAAGCGGCCGCCATGGGGCCGGAATTCTATGAACTGCGACGCTACGAGCTGGAGACCGAGGAGCAGAAGGCTGGTTTCGACAAGTTCCTCAGCGAGGCGGCGATCCCGGCTCTGAATCGGCTGAGCATCAAATCGGTCGGCGTGTTCTATCCGGCCGAAGGGATCAGCCCGCTGTATGTGTTGCTCGTGCACCCCTCCCTCGATTCGTTCGCGACGATGGCGGCCCGACTGGGCGAGGACCAGGAGTTCATGGCAAAGGGGGCCGACTTCATCTACGCTCCGGCGGACAAGCCCGCTTTCAAGATGCAGGAGACCCAGCTTATGCAGGCCTTCGAAGGCATGGCGAAACTGGAGCGGCCGGTCGATGTTCCGGGCCGGATCTTCCAGTTGCGGACCTACGAGAGTCCGAGCGAAGTCACGGGCCTGAAGAAGATCGAGATGTTCAACACCGCCGAGATCGCGATCTTCCGCAAGACCGGCCTGCACCCGGTCTTCTTCGGCCGGACCCTGGCGGGCGCGAAGATGCCCAACCTGACGTACATGCTCGGCTTCAAGGACATGGAGGAGAGCAAGGCGAACTGGCGGACGTTCGTCAACGATCCTGAGTGGAAGACGCTGTCGGGGATGCCCGAATACGCGGACAAGGCCATCCTTCGCAGCGGCGGGATCACCAATCTGTATCTCAAGCCCGCGAGCTATTCGCAAATCTGATGCAACGAATCCGATAAGCAGGGTGGGCATGGGTTGAGGACCCACCCTGCGAGTGCGGCTGGACTGTCGTCGTCTTCTTGCGCATCGTACTCTCCCCCGGCAAATTCCTCCGCCCCTCTCAGCGAAATTCGCATTCCCTTCCTGTTGATTCCGCTTCTATTCTGTTCTGTGCCGACGCCGTTCGACGACAAGAAAACCCTCGTGGCAAGCCGCGAGGCATTCTTTCTTGGGGAAGGAGAACCAGAATGTCCACACGCGTCAGCGTATACAATCACCCGATCCATCCAATGCTCATCGCATTTCCGATCGGCCTGTGGGTCTTTTCGGTCGTCAGCTATGGGATCTTTCTGGCCATCTCGGTTCCGGTATGGCGGACCGTCTCGCTCTACACGATGGGCGGCGGAGTCATCGGGGGCATCCTGGCCGCCGTGCCCGGTACGATCGACTTCCTGACGCGGGGCCCGTCCCGTGCGTTGACGATCGCGATGACGCACATGGTCTGCAACACCGTGGCCTTGACGATCTTCACGATTTCGCTCGTTTACGAACACGGCGTCGGGGTTTCACACGTCTCCTCGCGCGCCCAGGCCGAGGAATTGGTGGAGCAGCATGTGTGAGGGCCGCCCGGATGAGCGATGAGCCTTTTGGGCCGGGGAATAGGGGAAAGCCCTGATGACGCCTCGGCCCCGAAATCATAGATTCAAGGGGCGACATCGGGAACCCGGCGATGTTCGCGTCAGAAGAGGAGCCAACCATGGGTCTGCTGGGGTGGGCATTGATTTTTCTGGTCGTGGCAGGGGTTGCCGCGGTCTTCGGCTTCGGGGGCGTGGTGACCGCCGCCGCGGGAGTCGCAAAATTGTTGTTCATTGTCTTCTTTGCAATTTTTCTGGCATTGTTGATCGCTGGACTGGTCGGCGGCAGTGCCGCGGCGGCGTAGCCGAAGATGCGCCACGGCGGCGGCTCGGCTGAAGGGGGACGATACCGTCTCCGGATGGACAACACGTGTCGAGGAAGGGATGCCGGAATGAGCGAATGGCGGCGTAGAATTGTCAATGCGTCGGTGGTGCTGACAGGAAAAGGAGGAATCTCATGGCGGATACAGGCATGAACGAGGTCACCGGGGTCGAAGTGGATGCGGTGAAAGAAGATATCGAACGGCTGCGCGACGACCTGGGATCGTTGCTGGGCGACATCGGATCCTTCAGCCGGGAGAAACTGGCGGATACGCGCGACAAGCTCAGTGCGGCCCTGGAGGCCGTCGAAGGCCGGGCCTACGGCCGGGTGCAGGGGACCGCGAGGATGATGCGGAACCGCGGTCAGCAGGCCGTGGACATGTCGCGCGGCGCCGTCGAGCAGAAGCCGATCACCTACGTGCTGGCCTCATTCGCCGCCGGGGTGATCCTCGCGTCCCTGTTTGAGTGGAAGAAGGGCTCATGAGCCTATTGAGAGACTTCGTCGCGACGCTGGGCGATGCGATGCGCCTCTCGAGCGATCTGATGCGGTACAAGCTCGATGCGCAGACCCAGGTTCTCAAGCGAAAGGCCGGCCACCTGGGATTATGTCTATCGCTCTATCTTGCGGCGGCTCTCGTCATCGGGACGGGCGTGGGTTTCGTCCTGTACGGGGTGTTCATCTTGGCGGCGCGAGCCGTGGGGGCGGGACTGGCCGGGCTGATCGTCGGAGGGACGCTGGGCCTGATTGCCGTCGTCTTGCTGCTGGCGGCGCGGAGTGCGGCCAAGAAGCTGTGACGGGTTGAATTCGCCTTAGGCGTTTGCGTTCAAGGACGGTGCACTATGATGGAATTGGCGCCTGAAACCGAAGCGAGAGTCGAGAGAAACACGGACCAGGAAATCAACGAGCGAATCCACCGGGAGTTGGAAGCTCGCGTGTATTACTATGCCCAGCGTCCCAGCGAGATCGACAACCGGCTGCGGGAGTTGGACCAGGAATGGGATATCGAGCGGGTGCTCGAGACCAACGCAGGGGTCATCTCGCTGCTGGGTCTGACCCTGGGGGCCATGCGGGGCCGATGGTTCCTCCTGCCGGGCGTGGTGGCGGCGTTCCTCGTCCAGCACGCGGTCGAGGGGTGGTGTCCGCCGTTGCCGATCTTCCGACGCCTGGGGATTCGAACGACACGGGAGATCAACCACGAGCGGTTCGCCTTGAAGGCGTTGCGCGGCGATTTCGCCGGCGTGTACACGGACGGCCAGCAGACGCCGGATGAGCGGGCCCGCCGAGCCATTGAAGCGGCCGACGCGTATCTGTGAACCCGCGGCCCATTCCGGCCGGGGTGCGACGACGCCTCATGGCAAACACAGGAGATCGCACTATGGATATCTTCGACGTCATCACATCGGACCACGAGAAGGTCAAGAAGATCCTCGAACAGATGCAGCACACCACACCCAAGGCGGGCAAACGCCGGGAACAGCTCCTGCAAAGCCTCGCCGAGAACTTGCAGCCGCACATGTATGCCGAGGAGCAGTATTTTTACCAGGTCCTGCTCGATGAGACGGACGACAAGGAGACGGTGTTCGAGGCGATTGAGGAGCATCGGGTCGCCAAGATGGTCCTCTCGGATCTCCACGAAGCAGCGGTCGACGATCTCCGTTGGGCGGCCTGCTGCAAAGTGCTCAAAGAACTGGTCGAGCACCACGTCGATGAGGAGGAGAACGAGGTATTCGAGGTCGCCCGCAAGGTGTTCGATGAAGAACGCGCCTCTGCGGCGGCCAAGCGGTTCAAGGAGATGAAGAAGGAATCGCCGGCAGAAGTCATGTGAGCGAAGGGATCGAGCGTCGCTTGTGAAGCGGGACCGCAACGGATGGCACGGACAAGTGTGTTTGTCCGCGTGCGTTCGAGTCCGATTCTGCTGCGGGTCAAGACACGCTCAAACCTCGTTTGGGCGTGTTGCCCATTGCAGTTCACGACGGCGCAACGGCACATGATTCGGCAGGGGTATTTACCAGGGCCAAGCGCCGGAATCATTCGTATTGACAAGCTTGTGAAACGAGATAAGCAGTGACGGGCGAGCGATGACCGTGCCTGTGGAAAGCTCGATGCGGGTCCTGATGACCACCGACGGCATTGACGGCGTGTGGAATTACTCTATTCGCCTTGCGGCAGCCCTGGAGGCATACGGCGTGCAGATCGCGTTGGCGACCATGGGACCGGCGCTGAACGAGTCCCAGCGTCAACAAGTCCGGCGGCTCTCCCACGTGCAGCTCTACGAGAGCACGTTCAAGCTCGAATGGATGCGCGATCCCTGGTCCGATGTGGACCGGGCCGGGCAGTGGCTTCTGGGGTTGGCGGAGGGGCTCAAGCCGGACCTTGTCCATCTGAACGGGTACGTGCACGCCGCGAT
>CALMMH010000599.1 GCA_937868145.1 uncultured Phycisphaerales bacterium | reverse complement strand
CTTTTGCAGAATGGCCATTTTGCAAAAGTCCAGTAGCTGACTGTCCGGGTGGCAGTTCCTTCGCGCTGTCACCCGGACGTCTTTTCTCTTTCCATGTGTTCCCCCGCTGCCGCCAGCGATTCCCGTATACAAGCAAAATCGTGTGATTTGCGATTTTCACCGAACCGCATGGCCCCGGATCCACGTAACAGCAACATGTCGCCGCGATCGGGGAAGACTATCGGTCTGCCCGGTCCTGGCGGGACTGTGCGACTTCGAACGGCTTTCAGCCGCAACAGAAACTCAACTGCAAGAAGGAGTGGGATATGGCAGAGCGAACCGGCTTGGTCACCTTGAAGGGCAATCCAGTCACACTGACGGGCAGCGAGGTCAAAGTGGGCCAGAAGGCCCCGGACGCGGAACTGGTCGCCAATGATCTTTCACCCGTGAAATTGTCCTCGCTTAGCCAAGGAAAGGTCTGCATCATCACGTCCGTGCCCTCGCTGGACACGTCGGTCTGCGACGTGGAGACCCGCCGATTCAACGTGGAGGCGGGCAATCTCGGCGATGCGGTCATGGTGCTGGCCGTCAGTATGGACCTGCCTTTTGCCCAGGCGCGATGGTGTGGCGCCGCGGGCGTCAAGAACGTCCGGACACTGTCCGACCATCGCGACGCGGCTCTCGGAAAGGCGTACGGCGTTTTGATCAAGGACCTCCGGCTCTTGGCCCGCGCCGTGTTTGTGGTGGACAAGCAAGGCGTCGTCCGGTATGTAGAACTCGTCAAAGAAGTGACGAGCGAGCCGAACTACGCGGCCGCGCTGGATGCGGCCAAGAAGCTCCTGTAGACTCGTCGCCGGTATGGGAACCCGCCTCGGAAAGCATCTTCCGAAACGGCAGGATAGGGAGGATCACGAGAGATGCAGGAACTGAGACCCAACGTGTACTCGATCCGTGCGATCGACTGGGATCGGCGGCTCTTCGACGAGCTGATCCCCTTGCCGGAAGGGACCACGTACAACGCCTATCTGGTCGAGGGCAGCGAGAAGACCGCCTTGCTCGACACGGTGGACCCCGCGAAGACGGAAATCCTCTTGGGAAGCCTCGTTGCGTCGGGAATCGAGAAGATCGATTACGTTATTGCTCATCACGGCGAACAGGACCACTCCGGTTCCATCCCGGCGGTCCTGGCGCGCTACCCGGAGGCGAAGGTCGTCACCAACGCCAAGTGCAAATCGATGCTCATCGACCTTCTGCACATCGCGGACGAGCGATTCCTCACGATCCAAGACGGGCAAACCTTGTCTCTGGGCGACAAAACGCTCCAGTTCTTCGACACGCCGTGGGTTCACTGGCCCGAGACGATGGTGACGTACCTGGCCGAAGACAAGATTCTATTCTCGTGCGATTTCTTCGGCTCCCACCTGGCGACCAGCAGCCTGTACGTTGAGGATGAGCCGTTGGCTTACGAATCAGCCAAAAGGTACTACGCCGAGATCATGATGCCCTTCGGCTCCATCATCAAGAAGAACCTGGAGAAGGTGGGCAAGCTCCCGATCGATGTGATCGCCCCCAGCCACGGACCCGTCCACGACAGGCCGGGATTCATCGTGGACGCCTACAAGGACTGGACGAGCGACAACGTCAAGAACGAGGTCGTGCTGGCATACGTGTCGATGCACGAGAGCACCCGCATGATGGTGGAATACTTTTCGAAGGCCCTGATCCGCCGCGGCATCGTCGTGCGACAGTTCAACCTGGCGGTGACGGATCTGGGCAGACTGGCGATCTCGCTCGTCGACGCCGCCACAATCGTGTTGGGCTCGCCCACCGTCCTGACGGGCGCCCACCCCAAGGCGGCCTATGCCGCCTTCGTGGCCAACGCCCTGCGGCCCAAAACTCGGTTCGCCTCCATTGTGGGATCGTTCGGCTGGGGCGGCAAAATGGTCGAGCAACTCGCCGGGTTGCTGACCAATCTGAAGGTGGAAGTGCTGACCCCGGTGATCGCCAAGGGCCAGCCCAAAGATGAAGATTTTCTCGCTCTGGACATGTTGGCCGAACGGATCCTGGCCAAACACCGGGAGATCGGGATCGCCTGACGTCAGAGCGATCTGAAGTCGCCTGCGCTTACGCAATACTGACAAAGGAAAGGGGAAAGACGAATGGTTGAGAGACTCCAGGTTTATAAATGCGCTGTGTGCGGAAACGTCGTCGAAGTTCTCACCGCCGGCGGCGGCGCTCTGGTCTGCTGCGGCCAGCCGATGGAAAATCTGACGGCCAAGACCGCCGACCAGGGTAAGGAAAAGCACATGCCCGTGATCGAGAAGGTCGACGGCGGCATCAAGGTCAAGATCGGAAGCATTGCTCACCCGATGGAAGAAAAGCATTACATCGAATGGATCGAGGTCATCAGCGACGGCAAAGCCTATCGCCAGTTCCTCAAGCCGGGCCAGACGCCCGAAGCCGTCTTCAACATCCCGGCCGACAACGTCCGGGCAAGAGAACACTGCAACATTCATGGAATGTGGGAGGCAAAATAGCATGTTGAACGAGAAAATGGAAAAGGCGTTGAACGACCAAATCAATGAAGAGTTGTACTCATCCTACCTGTACCTGGCCATGTCGGCCTGGTTTGAGTCGGAGAACCTGTCGGGCTGCGCCGCCTGGATGGCGGCCCAGGCGCGAGAGGAGAACGGGCATGCGATGAAGTTTTTCAAGTTCATCAACGAGCGTCGCGGCCGGGTCGTTCTCAAGGCGATCAAGGAGCCTCAGAAGGAATGGAAATCGCCGCTGGCGGCCTTCGAGGCGTCGCTGAATCACGAGCAGCACATCACCGGTTGCATCGACAACCTGATGAACCTGGCTCTGAAGGAGAAGGATCACGCCTCCGCGGCCATGTTGCAGTGGTTCGTCGGCGAGCAGGTCGAAGAAGAAGCGAATGTTGACAGCATCGTGCAGAAACTTAAGATGGCGGAGAAGGCTCCGGGCGCGTTGCTCATGATGGATCACGCGCTCGGCGAACGGAAGTAAACAGCGTCCAACCGTGCAGGAGAACAAGCATGAGCACAGCTTTCAACGCCGATGAAGTGTTCGAAATGGCCGAAGAGATCGAGCGGAACGGAGCCACATTCTACCGGGAAGCCGCCGCAAACGCCGCCAACCGGGAGATCAAGGAAATGTTCCTGAATATGGCCTCGATGGAAGACGTCCATCTGCGGACATTCCATGCGATGAGGAAAACCCTCACCGAACAGGAAAAGGGCGAAACCGCCTACGATCCATACAATGAGGCGACGCTGTACCTGCAGGCGCTGGCCGACAGCAAG
Source organism: uncultured Phycisphaerales bacterium (assembly GCA_937868145.1). Taxonomy (GTDB): domain Bacteria; phylum Planctomycetota; class Phycisphaerae; order Sedimentisphaerales; family Anaerobacaceae; genus PLanc-01. Next base: position 4,624 of record CALMMH010000599.1, on the reverse strand, counting down.
GGCTTCGAAGGGATGAAGAGCCCGACACAGAAACTCACGGGCAAGGAGTCCGTACAGGAGTTGCTCGAGACCGCCATCGGCGCCGAGAAGAATTCCGTCCTGTACTATGTCGGTTTGAAGGACCTGGTTCCCGCGGAAACAGGCCGGGACAAGATCGAAGCCATTATTCGGGAAGAGGTCCGGCACATTGCCGATCTGCGACGGCGTCTGACCGCGTTGAGTTGAGAAGGCTCCACTCAGGAAGGAAAGAACGATGAAGTACAAATGTCTCCTCTGCGGCTATATTTATGACCCCGCTGCGGGCGATCCGGACAACGGCGTCGCCCCCGGCACTGCGTTCGCCGACCTGCCCGACGATTGGGTGTGCCCGGATTGCGGCGCCGGGAAAGACCAGTTCGAACCGGCCGATGACTAGAAAACAAGTTTGACCATGGCGACTCAAGAGATCCATCCATCGGTGGCTGCGTTGGACATGATTTGCGTCGAGTCCGCCGCACCACCGGCGGCCATGGTCGTCTTCGGAGCCTCGGGCGACCTCGTGCAACGCAAGTTGTTGCCCAGTCTCGCCGAGATTCGCAGGCGAGGATTGCTTAATGAGCATTTCTGTCTGTTGGGGTGTAGTCGGACGGAGTATTCCGACGAACAATACCGTCAATTCGCCGCCGAGGCCGTTCGGCAAGGCCTCGGCGGCATTTCCTCCGATGAATTGACCGATCTCCTCGGCAGGATCTACTATCTCAGCGGCGACTACGCAGACCCCGCCACGTACGATCGCATCAAGACCCGGCTTGCGGAGTTGCGGAAGAAACACGACATTCCCGGCTGCAACCTATACTACCTGTCCGTCCCGCCCATTCTGTACGAGACCATCATCGAACGTCTCGGCTCATCGAATCTGTCCAGCAAGAACGATCCCGACTGCCGATTGAAGTCCCGGCTCGTCGTGGAAAAGCCTTTCGGCCGGGATCTGCTCACCGCCACAGGGCTCAACCAGACGATCTCGAAGTGGTTCGAGGAATCGCAGGTTTACCGGATCGATCACTACCTGGGCAAGGAGACCGTCCAGAACATCATGATCTTTCGCTTCGCCAACGCGATGTTCGAACCCGTCTGGAATCGCACTCACATCGACAACGTCCAGATCACCATCGCCGAGACGCTCGGCGTCGAACACCGCGCCGGCTACTACGACAAATCCGGAGCGATCCGCGACATGTTTCAGAATCACATGCTCCAGATGCTGGCCCTGGTGGCCATGGAGCCGCCGACCTCGTTCGACGCCGAGGCGATCCGCGACGAGAAGGTCAAGCTCCTGCGAGCGGTTCGGCCATTCGACTGCCAGTGGAGTCCAGAGGCCGGCTGCTCCATCGTGCGAGGCCAGTACGGGGTGGGCAAAACCAACGGCCGGGAGATCTCCGCCTACCGTTCGGAGGAAGGAGTGGCCCCCAACTCCAAGACGGAGACCTACGTCGCAGCCAGATTGTTCATCGACAACTGGCGATGGAAAGACGTGCCCTTCTATCTGCGGACCGGCAAGCGGCTGGCAAAAAAGGACACCGAAATCGTGGTGACGTTCAAAGAGATTCCGCACTCGCTCTTCGGATCGGTGGGCCTGCACCATATGCCGCCCAATGTCCTGGCGTTCCAGATCCAGCCGGAGGAAGGCATCTCGCTGCGATTCCAGGCCAAACGCCCGGGCTCAAAGATCTGCATCGGGACCCTGGACATGAAGTTCCGCTACAAGGACCTCTTCGGCGGCGAAATGCCTGAAGCCTATCAACGACTCCTCCTGGACTGCATGACCGGCGACCAAACCCTCTTCACACGGTTCGACGGCATCGAAGTCACCTGGAGACTCTTGATGCCGGTTCTGGAAGCCTGGCAACGCAGCGACGAGCGGCCCTATGTGTATCCGGCCGGCAGCGAGAGCTTCCCCCAGGCAAACGCCCTGCTCGAAGCCGACGGCCGGCAGTGGCATCCCTTCTACGGAGTCTAGCGGCCTGCTCGCCGGCCCCATCCGACTCGTGTTGGATCACTTCAGGTGCATCATATTCCGACACAGATGCAACACTCGCGAGATCGCCCTTCTCCCGCCTTTCTCTTTCAACCGCCGAAGTCCTTCCCGAGAGAGGTACATCCTGAGTTTCCGTCGACTGTTGATCCGGTCCAGCATCTTCTCCAACTGGCGAACACGGCTCTTGAAGACGTCCTCCGGGATCTGCGGACAGAAGTAATTGTCGGGACTCTGGTGGTTGTGAAGAAACGGGTTGAAGTCTTCGCGGATGATGCCCTGCTCTTTGCACCAGTCGAACAGTTCCGTGCCGAAATACGGCGTGAAGAGGCTGTACATCACGTCGTCGGCCGGCAGCCGCCGCATGGCAAGGATCGTGTCGTCAAGGCTCTCCTGCGTTTCGTGAGGGAATCCCACAATGAAGAAGGCACGCAGGCAGATCCCCTGTTTCTTGATGATCCGAGCGGCCAAGAAAGCGTCTTCGATCGTGATGTTCTTGCGGATTCGCTGGAGCATCTCATTGTTGCCGGACTCAACACCCAACAGGATCGACCGACATCCGGCGGACTTCATCATCGCGACCGTCTCGTCGTCAATCAGTCGCACGTGGATTTCACAGGACCAGTTCAGCCCCGCGCAGCCATTCTTGATCTCTTTGCAGAGCTCACGGATGAATGGCTTCTTGACCCCGAACGTGTCATCATCGAAATGAATATAGTTGATCCCCAACTTCCGGATTTCCCGCATCTCCGCGACGATATTCCTCGGCGACCGAAACCGCACGTTCCGCCCCCAGATGTAGCGGGAGCCGCAGAACGTGCAGGCATAGGGGCATCCTCTCACGCCGAACACGTACTTGAAAGCCTCGAGTGGATACTTGTCGTAGTCGATCAGACACTCGCGAGCTGAACGAATAGGAAATGGAATCGCATCGAGGTCCCCAATCAACTCTCTGGGTGGATTCGCTGCAACCCCGCCCCCCTCGCGATGCACAATGCCTTGGATCGAAGACAGAGTCCGCCCACCTTCCACAAAATCGAGAATCTCCAGGACCGTGGTCTCTCCCTCCCCTTGCACGCCCACATCGATCGCGGACTCTTTAAGCACCTCGGTTCCCGCCAGGCTGGGGTGGGGTCCTCCGACAGCGACCAGGATGTCCTTGTCGACGTGTTTGGCGATCCTGGCGATCATGCAGGCAGAAAGATAGTTCTGCGACTTGCTCGTGATGCCAACCACAGTGGGCCGGAATTTTGAGATGGTGTTCTCGATCTCCTTCCACAAAGGCGCATGGGGATCGTTCAGCGTCTGCAGAAATCGATCGTATCCCGGCCCTGCGAGAAACTTGTAGTCCAGGGGCATGTCTCGATCAGAGAAATCGGCGTTGTAGATTTTGACTTCCCAGTCCGGCCTCCCGCTTCGAATGGTGCTTGCCAGGTATCCCAGGGACAAGGGGAGTTTGTTCAGAGAGGCATCCGGATGATACAGCCGGAAGAAAGGCGGCTCGATCAGCAGTATTCGCTTCTCGCTCACGGCTGTCGTACCGTCCGAAGGAAGGCTTCGAGGTTCTCGCTGGGAACGTTCGGGGGGAGTCCGCCGCCACAAGATAAAAGGATATGACTCCGATCCTCAATCGCCCCCATCACGCTTCTCACGCTGTTGGCGACATCCTCGGGCGTCCCTTGCGCCAGCACATCTCGCGGCGGGATGTTGCCCAACAGAGTTACATTCGGGCCGGTCCGTTCTCTCATCTGGGCCATCGAGTGCTCGAAGCTGAAGTTGAAGAGATTGACGCCAATTTCATCGAGGAATTTGGCGGTCACGAGTCCCTGGGCGTCGTTGTGGAAGAACCGCACGGGCACATCGAGGCAGCCGAAGATCTGCTTGAGGTACGGCAGTGCCGCCGCACGGAAATCCTGCTCGCCGAGGAAGCCGACGATATCATCGAGAATAAAGATGCCTTCGATCGTGGGGATACACTTCTTCTGATATCGGAGCCAGTCGACGATGAAATCCGTGATCAGCGTCAGAAATCGGCGAGTCTCCTCGGGATCGGTGCGGATCGCCATCAGGAATTCCGTCGTGCCCATGAGAAACGTGGCGATGTTGAGGGGCCCGCGGGACACGGCGAATCGGATGGAATGCCCCGCCTCCTCGATGCGGCTTCGCTGCAATTCGAGCCTGCGAATCATGAACGGCAGCAGACCGTCGGTCCGAGGATTGGGTTTCTCGATGCCCGCCAGGTCGGCAATCGCCTTGACGATCTTCTCGGCGAAAGGCAACTCGTCCCGCGCCCATCGGCATCGGGCGCCGAAAGCCGAGGGCTCCGTGCACATGCCAAACTCCGACCAAAAGCCCGTCAGGAACAGGACATCCGGGAACTCTCGCACAGCCTTGAGGTTGGCCGCCAGCCACTTCTCCTCGCTGCAGTAGTAGTCCAGCGTGGACATGCCCGCCCAACCGGGAAGCCAGGGGCTGTCGATGATGAACCCCACCGGCATCGGTTCAAAGACCTCGCCGGCCAGAATCGCCAGGAGCTTGTTCCATTGTTCGTTGGTCATCGATCGTTCCTACATGGTTGCACGGACCTCGACTTCCGCTCCTTTTCGCTCGGCC